>JAADFV010000078.1 GCA_013152695.1 Chloroflexota bacterium
GGTCGGGTCTATACCCTTCGTTACACTCAGGGTCACATATATTTGTCATGCTGAGTGGGACGACCGGGGCAACTTTCTTCCCAGCGACATCCTCACAGCAGCGGGCCACACATCATCTTGGCCAATACCAGCGAAGCATCTCACCGGTACATGCACCGCGAGACCCTTCGTTGCCCTCAGTGTGACAGATGCGCCGCAGGGGTGACAGATGTTTGTCAGGTTGAGAATTGAAGCGAGGTGACGGCGTTCGCTCGCTTCTCAAGATCCATTCAATGCACGAAAAAGTGGAGACATACTCTTGACAAACCCCTCGACGGGGTGTATTATAGAATCATAATTGTCATTACATTACTATATTATGATTACCGATTTGCCTCGTTGCCGGTAACCCAGTCTCATTGAACCGGGGGCTATTTCATACTCGCGGCAACGAGCAACCTCGCTTTTGGCCACCCTGAATATGGTACACCACTGTTTTTCTGCTTCTCTATGATGACACGAATTACTCTGACTGATGTCGCCCGGTCATTGGGTCTTTCAACGACGACGGTGTCGCGGGCGTTGGCTGGCTACCCTGATGTAGCCGAAGAAACCAGAGAACGGGTCATTGCGGCGGTGGAAGCACTGGGCTACGTTCCTAATCGCCAGGCTCAGCAGCTTCGTCGCCGGCGGGCCGGGGCCGTGGGGCTTGTCTTACCGGGTACAAACACATCTTGGAACGATCCCCTCCTCAGTGAATTCCTGATCAGTGTGGGGCATACACTTGCCGATCTCGAAGTCGATCTCATCGTCGTCAGCTCTTCCGACAAAATCGAGCAAAAAATCTATCAACGCCTGGTCTCTGGCCGGCATGTCGATGGATTTCTACTCGTACGTACACGTCGCGATGACTGGCGACTTCATTTTTTAAGCGAAGCCGGTGTACCCACCGTCGCTTTTGGACGCACCGACATGACTGCACCGGTTCCCTATGTCAGTTTGGATGATAAAGCAGCGATGGTGGCCATGGTGAACCACCTGATGTCGTTGGGGCATTCACGCATAGGCTTCATTGGGGCGCCTGACCACCTTCTCCTCCAGATGGATCGTCTGGCCGGGTACAAAGAGGGGCTGGAGCAACATGGCTTACGACCAGAGAGTAAACTCATCGAAACAGGTGATCTAAGCTATGCTGGTGGCTATCGAGCCGCACAGTCTTTACTCAAGCAGGATGACCCACCTACGGCCATCATTTGCGCCAACGATTCGACCGCGCTTGGGGCGATGAGTGCCGTGCAAACCAAAGGACTGGTTGTCGGCAAAGATATTGCCATCACCGGTTTCGATGACATTGTCATGGCCCAATACGCCTACCCTGCCCTCACAACCATCCGTCAGCCCATCGAACGCATTGGCAGCATGCTTATTGAGATGCTCATGCAGCTCTTAGCTGGAAAAACAATCGAACAAGCCAACATATTAGCGCCATCCCTGATCATCCGTGAATCATGTGGCAGCAAATCAGAAGGAAAAATACTCTCCGCAACAATGCCAGTACCGGGCAGAGAAAGGTAGCAATGCCTGATTCAGGGCATGTCCACATCCCTCTGCAGATTTTCGACTCTCTCTACAACCGTCGTCCGCTCTCATGTATCAGCAAGGAGGTGAGCCCTATCGCCAAACACTAGCCGTTGATCCATCCTCTCGAGCGACCATGGTGGAAATGCCGAAGCCTTGCCAGGCCCACCAGCCAGTGTCAGTTCCCGAAAGGATGCCGACGATTGTTCTTCCATGAATTCACCCTACAAGGAGGGAAAAAACATGTCTCACTGGATTAAGTTATCCGTCTTGGTTCTCATTACAGTACTGGTTCTGGCTGCCTGCGGTGGTGGCACCCCGGCACCGGCTCCCACAGAAGCACCGGTAGCAACCGAAGCCCCCGCCGCCACGCAACCTGCCCCCACCGAAGCCCCTGCGGCGGAAGAGCCGGCCGTTACGAAGAGTGATGTTGTCTTCTTCTCGACCCAGTTCGTCCCCGTAGAGGAACAGGAAAAATTCCGCGCCATTCTTGCCGATGGAGGCTTTGATTTCACCGGCACGGAAGAAGGCTCCCTCATCGATGTTCTCACCGCTGGCGCCCAAACCGGCAAGGGTAAAATCGATGTCGTCGGTGGTCTCCACGGTATGTTCCCGCCTCTGGCCCAGGTCGACGCCATGATGAACATGACCGACCTGGTCGATGACCTCTCCGCCACCCGCGAGTTCGCCCCCGCCTTCCTCTCCACCGGTCTCCTCGGCACCGAGGATTACCTCTACTACGTGCCCTGGATGCAGGCAACCTACATCATGGCCGCCAACAAAGACGCCCTTCCCTACCTGCCCGAAGGCGCCGATGTCAACGCCCTCACCTGGGAGCAGTTCGGCCAGTGGTGCCAAAACCTGCTCGACGAGACAGGTCAGCCCCGCTGTGGCCTGCCGCACGCCGGTCTCTTCCATCGCTTCCTCGAAGGCTATCTCTTCCCCTCCTACACCGGCGGCATGGTCACGAATTTCAGAAGCACCGAAGCCATTTCCATGATGGAATGGGTGCGCGACTCTCTGTGGCCCACCATCCATCCCCAGTCCATCAGCTACGAGTTCATGCAGGAACCCCTGCTCTCGGGCGAAGTCTGGGTAGCCTTTGATCACACCGCCCGCCTGCTCGATGCCTTCAACAGCGAACCCGACCAGTTCGTGGCCTTCCCCGCCCCTGCCGGCCCGGCCGGACGCGGCTTCATGCCCGTCATTGTCGGTCTCGGTATCCCCAAGAACGCGCCCAATCCTGAAGGCGCCGCCAAACTGATCGAATACCTGACACGGCCGGAAGTACAGGAACGCGTCCTCAAAGAATTGGGCTTCTTCCCCGTGGTCAGCGGTGTCGACTTCTCCGATCTGCCCGAGGGAATCGCCATTGAGGCCGGTGCCGTCACCGCTCAGGCAAATGCGCCCGATGCCCTCCCGGCCTTGCTACCTGTGGGTCTCGGTTCCCGCGGTGGTGAGATCAACCAGATCTTCCGCAACGCTTTCGACCGCGTCGTCTTGAATGGCGAAGATATCCCTGCCGTTCTCGATGATGAAGGCAACAATCTCGAAAAACTTCTCGATGAAACGGGTGCACCTTGTTGGCCCCCCGATCCTCCCAGCGACGGCCCTTGCCAGGTCAAACCTCTTGGCGAAGCGCCCAGTGTAGCCAAAAGTGACGTCGTCTTCTTCTCGACCCAGTTCGTCCCCGTCGAAGAACAAGAGAAATTCCGTGCCATCCTCGCCAAAGGTGGCTTTGATTTCACCGGCACAGAAGAAGGCTCCCTCATCGATGTGCTCACTGCCAGCGCCCAAGCCGGCAAGGGTAAAATCGATGTCGTCGGTGGCCTCCACGGTATGTTCCCGCCTCTGGCCCAGGTCGATGCCATGATGAACATGGCCGACATTGCCGACGACCTCTCCGCCACGCGCGACTTTGCTCCTGCCTTCCTCTCCACCGGTCTCCTCGGCACTGAGGATTACCTCTACTACGTGCCCTGGATGCAGGCGACCTACATCATGGCCGCCAACAAAGACGCCCTTCCCTACCTGCCCGAAGGCGCCGACATCAATGCCCTCACCTGGGAGCAGTTCGGCCAGTGGTGCCAAAACCTGCTCGACGAGACAGGTCAGCCCCGCTGTGGCCTACCCCACGCCGGTCTCTTCCATCGCTTCCTCGAAGGTTACCTCTTCCCCTCCTACACCGGTGGCATGGTCTCGAACTTCAAGAGCCCCGAGGCCGTTTCGATGATGGAATGGGTGCGCGACTCCTTGTGGCCCACCATCCATCCTCAGTCCATCAGCTACGAGTTCATGCAGGAACCCCTGCTCTCGGGCGAAGTCTGGGTGGCCTTTGACCATACAGCCCGCCTCATCAACGCCTTCACCGAGGAACCCGACCAGTTCGTCGCCTTCCCGGCCCCAGCCGGCCCGGCCGGACGTGGCTTCATGCCTGTGATTGTCGGTCTCGGCATCCCCAAGAACGCGCCCAATCCTGACGGCGCCGCCGATCTGATCGAATATCTCACCCGGCCAGAAGTGCAGGAAGAAGTCCTGAAAGAATTAGGTTTCTTCCCCGTCGTCAGTGGTGTCGATTTCACCGGTCTGCCCCAGGGAATCGGTATCGAAGCTGCCGCTGTGACCGCCCAGGCCAATGCACCCGATGCCCTCCCGGCCTTGCTGCCCGTGGGTCTCGGCTCTCGTGGTGGCGAAATCAACCAGATCTTCCGCAACGCTTTCGATCGCATCGTCCTCGACGGCGAAGACATTACCAGTGTGCTGAACGACGAAGGCGCCAACTTGCAAAAGCTCATGGACGAAACAGGTGCGCCCTGCTGGCCTCCTGATCCGCCAAGCGATGGTCCTTGCCCGGTCAAATAAAATTGACCAGCAGTTCATTAGCGCGGTCTAGATAAGCACACGGCAGGCGGGGGTAGCAAGAGCTATCCCCGCTTGCCTAAACCAGCGAGGTTTTCAATATGAATACAGAAAACGATCAGATACCCACGCGGCCAAAAAAGCGTAATTGGGCACCCTACCTGCTGATTTTGCCCTCGGTGATTTATCTGGTCTTATTTTTCGCCTGGCCCATGGCCCGAGGTTTGGGTCTGGCTGTTTGGAATCCAGCAGCAGCACTCACCCTGAGAGCTGAACCCAACCTGAAAAGTGCCATAATCGGACGCTTACCTCAGGGTGCCCCTGTCGAACTACTGGAACGGCAGGGCAATATCATCACCCCCGAAGAGCTGGCCAAGCAAAGCAACCTCATCACCGAAGTTTGGTTTCAGGTAGAAGGCAAAGATGCGGCCGGGCAAACCGTAACAGGCTGGGCACCAGAAAGCCGTATTCGTGTGCGCGCTAAGGACGCCGAGGGCACCCCAACAGGGGGAACAGTACGGCCCAAACTGGGCAACACCGCCAACCCCCTCACAGATCTCTACGCCGAACCTAATGACAGCAGTGAAGTTGTAGGCCAGCTAGAACCGCGTGCACAAGTGACCATTCTCAAACCCGTAACCCTCGAAGCCTGGTTTCGCGTGCGGGGCGAAAACAAGGGAGAGGTCATCGAAGGCTGGGCGCAGTCCCGCTATCTCCAGGTCTTCAAGAATAAAACTGAAGGTCGTGTGAATCGTGGAAATGCCGGCGAAATCACGAGCGAATACATCGAGACAATGCTCAACGACCGCTTCTTCAAACCGGCGTTGCTGACAACCTTTTTGCTCACGATCCTCATCATTCCCTTCCAGTTAGTCCTGGCCATCATTATGGCGCTGGTTATCCAGGCGCGACTCAAGGGAAGCTCGATCTTCCTCTACATTTTTGCCATCCCCCTCGCTATCTCTGATCTGGCGGGAGGTATCATTTGGTTTGCCATTTTCACCCAGCACGGCTTGCTGAACTCCATTTTGCAAGGATTGGGCCTGATTCAACTACCAATCACCTTTCTTTCTGCCGACAAACGGTATTGGATCATCATTGCCATTTGGCTGGCTGAAGTGTGGCGGGCAACAGCCCTTGTCATGATTATCGTCGTTTCAGGCTTGCAGGCGATTTCGCAGGAAGTGTTGGAAGCGGCGGAGCTGTTCGGCGCCACCCTTTGGGAACGTGTGCGTTACATCATCTTACCCCTCTTACGACCCAGTTTACAGGTTGCGCTGATCTTGCGCACGATTTTTGCCATCCAGATATTCGCCGTGGTTGTCGCCCTTAGCGGCGGCGATGTCGTGACATCTCTCGCCCATGAGACCTACCGGCAATACAGCATATTGCGTAATCCCAATGTTGCAGCCGTCTATGCTGTCTTTATTTTGTTTATTTCCATGGCGATTGCGGCCATTTACTTACGTACCATCCGATCCCAGGAGGAGCTAGAAACATGAGCGCCACGACCTCATCCGATCAATCTTCCGGTATCCAGTATTCGCCCGAAGCTCTGGCTGTACGTCGCCGCATGATTCGTCGCCGGCGGATCAGCCGTGCTTTGACCTACCTGGTGGGAATCTTGCTGGCACTTTGGGTCCTGATTCCCATTTACTTCATTGCTTCGATGGCGCTTACAAGCCCAGAAATGGTGCGTGCCTACCCCAAAAGCGTATTGCCCTTCATTCCCTTTTCTTTTGGCACGATGAAATTCTTCTTGAGTTCCAGCGGCATCATTCCCGGGCTCATCAACAGCATCGTCGTTGCCATCATTACCCTGGTACTCTCTACCCTCATCGCCGCGCCCGCCGGTTATGCCACCTCGCGTTACATCTTTCGAGGGCGTAATTTCTTCCGGATATCCATTCTCGCCGTGCGTGCTTTTCCCATCATCATCCTCGCCATTCCCCTCGCGGTCGTGTTCATCAATATGAACATCTACGACAGTGTTTACAGCCTCGCTCTGATGCACACGGCCCTGACCTTGCCTACGACCATTCTCGTCATTGGCAGTGTCTTTGCCAGCGTCCCTTACGAGCTGGAAGAAGCAGCCAAAGTGTTCGGAAGCACGCCTTTTCAGGCCTTTCGCACCGTAGTTTTGCCCCTGGTTCTGCCGGGAATTGCTGCCGCTGCCATTTTTACCTTTGTTATGTCCTGGAACGAAGTCTTTGCTGCCAGCATTCTCACTGTCAACAACCGTACCCTGCCCGCGCAGGTTTTCTTCACGCTCTCCGGGTCTCCCGAGCCCTACCAGTTTGCCGGTGCCTTCGCCATGATCGTTCCGGCTTTGATTTTCATCTTTGTCATCCGCCGCTATCTCTTCAACATGTGGGGACAAATCAGTAAATAGGAGGAACTCATGGCCGAAATCAAAATTGAACATGTAACCAAGACCTTTGGAAATTTTGTCGCCGTCGATGATGTGAGCTTAACCGTACACGACCAGGAATTCGTCGTCCTGCTGGGGCCCAGCGGCTGTGGTAAAACCACGTTGTTGCGGGCAATTGCCGGTCTGGGCATGGCCGATAAAGGTCGGATCAGCATCGGCGGCCGGGATGTGACCTATCTCTCGCCACGGGAACGCAACATCTCCATGGTGTTTCAGAGCTACGCCATTTTCCCCCACATGACAGTTTACGACAATGTTGCCTTTGGCTTGAAGATGCACAAAGTGGATAAAGAGGAAATGGACCGGCGCGTGCGCCAGGCCGCGGAAATGCTCCATATCGAAACGATGCTCGACCGCTATCCCAGTAAGATGAGCGGGGGACAGCGCCAGCGCGTGGCTGTAGCCCGAGCCATTGCCATGAAAACAGAGGTATTGCTGATGGATGAACCCCTCAGCAACCTGGATGCTTTGCTGCGCCTGGAAATGCGGGCGGAGCTCAAGCGTCTCCTCGCTGACATCAAAGCCACGACCATCTATGTCACCCATGATCAAATCGAAGCTCTGAGCATGGGCGACCGCATTGCCGTCATGCGCGAAGGTAAGATTCTACAATGCGATCATCCCACAATCGTATACGATTTACCTGCCAATCAATTCGTCGGGGGCTTTATCGGCAACCCGCCCATGAACTTTGTCGAAGGGCAGGTGCAGACGGAAAACGGTCGGGTCAAAGTGCGTATCGAGAACTTCAAGCTGGAACCGACGAGCGCAATGCAGCCCATTCTCCGCCCATACGACGGACGCTCCATCTTCATCGGTATTCGTGCCGAAAATATGGAGGCCCTGAACGAGCCAGCACCAGACACCTTCAAGGCTCAGGTACTGGTAGTCGAGCCTTTAGGCGCGCAGAACCTTCTCACGGTCAAATTGGGCAAGGATATCATCAAAGTCTCCACCCATCCCTCCTTCGAGACCGGGCGAAACAAGGATATCTGGTTGCGTTTCCCCGCCGACAAAATCCGCTGGGTCGACCGCGAGAGTGGTCGCGTTCTTTATCCTTCGACATAACCATTCATCATGATCTACACTGCTTTTGGCCGCGAATCGCGCGCCCCGTCTGAGGATATCTCATGAAATCGGTGGTTCACATCATCAATCATACCCACTGGGACCGAGAATGGTTCTTAACCTCGATTTATACCAACCCTTGGATTCCCAAGTTAATCGACACCGTGGAACGTCTCGCCGCAGACAATCCTCATTACCAGTATCTCCTCGACGGGCAGACGCTAGTCATCGAAGATCTGCTAAAGCTGGCTCCCCATTATCGAGACAAAGTGGACAGGCTGATCAGTGCCGGCCATCTCATCATTGGCCCTTACTACTGCCAGCCCGACTGGCAGATCAGTGGCGGTGAATCTCTGATCAGAAACCTGCTCTACGGCCGTAAAGATATGCAACAGCACCAGGGCCAACATCACACCGGCTGGTTGGTCGATACCTTCGGTCACATTTCGCAAGCCCCCCAATTGCATCGCTCATTTGCCTTGGACGCGGTGTTCGTGTGGCGCGGTGTCCCTCAAATGGAGCCCTATTTCCGCTGGCAAGGCACCGATGGTCAGCACCTCATAGCCGTCAACCTGTTTGGTGGATATCGCAATCTTTACGGCATTACCCATGTGCCCGAAGTGGCGATCAAGCGGCTGGAAGCAGAAGTAAGCAAATTACGACCGTACTATCCTACCGGCGACATCCCCCTCTTCGACGGTTATGATCTCGAACAAAATCCCGAAGACCCCGTGCGCTTCTACCGCCAGCATGTTTCCGAGATTCCCGACCATATTCAAATCAAGGAGTCGTCGCCAGGAGATTTCGCCCAGGAAATAAGCAAGCGGGTGAAACGTCTCCCCACCATTAGCGGCGAGCTGAACTCCGGTAAATATGGTGCCGTATTTCCCGGTACCTTGTCCACGAGAACCTATCTCAAGGTGATGAATCGGGATTGTGAACATGCCCTGTACACGTTATGTGAACCACTGGCCGCTTTGGCCAGCTTGAAAGGTCGCCTCTATCAGTCGCAGCAGTACGAATCCTGGGCACGTGCTTTGCTCCAGAACACCATTCATGACTGCATTTGTGGGGTGAGCATCGACCAAGTCCATGAAAAAATGGAATGGAGCTATCGCGAAATCTATCAAGCTGTGAAGAAAGATGTCGGCACATCCCTGCGCTATATCCTGCATGACTTCGCCGCAGGAATGTATGCGGTCAGCACCAATCCCTTTAACTACGAGGGGTATCAGGTGGTGGGGGACAGGGGTTACCATGTGCAAAGCCACGGTATCGGTGTTTGGCAAATAAGCGATTCATACCTGATCGAGCGTCCCCAGCAGCCTGTGAGCGAAGAGGTAGGGGACACCTATTCGGATGAAGCAGGCGAACGCCGTGCCATTTGCCAGGCTGCCGGCCCCCTGATCATCGAAGAAA
>JAADFV010000079.1 GCA_013152695.1 Chloroflexota bacterium
GCGACAATGGTGGAAAGAATGGCGATGATCAGAAGCTGTCTACGATCCAATTCCTGAATACTGACCGTACCGCGGATAGCAGCAAAGGTGACAAAAGCAATGACACCAATGATAAAACCTAAGGCAACGCCTACACCGGCAAAATAGGACACTCCTAACACGATCGGAATAAGAATCCCTAAAATGATCCCACCCCCGGCCAAAAACACAAATATCATCCAATCTCGACGCCCTTGCATCAATCCCAACCATTTCAGGGCGTAATAAAAGGCACTGGAAAAGAGGAGGATGTAGGCAAGGAAACCAATGACGCCGGTAATGACCAGACTATCGAAGGTCTCGTTGTGAGAGCGGTCCGGGGAAGCGCGGCGACTTTCGATTTCGCCTAACTCAGAAGGATAAAATCGGTTGTAGGAAACCCACATCGACTCCGGGCCATAACCGATGAGTGGACGAATGGGGTTGAGACTATCTTTATGGCCGTCTGGAAAGGAAATGGGCTCGTGCGGCAGCATCATATTGACCACACCTTGCCAGATCAGCGTACGCACACGGCCGGTACCTCCCTCGGTCTCCAACATGCGGGCAAGGCGACCGACATAGGGCACATTTTTAACGCCGGGAAAAGGCGTGTTGGGCAAGTTGATCACGAGCAACATCGCTGCTACCAACAGCGTCTGAGTAAACACGCTCAGCCACAACCAACGCCAGCCCGTGCGCCGTAGCAAAGGCACCAGATAGAAAGCAACAGCGGCGATTGTGGCCAGGAACAAAATCAGCCAGCCCAGAGCACCCCCCAACCGCCAGACCGCTACCCCACCGATAGCCAACACGACAAGACCGGCTACGCCCATACCTACCCCCGTCCCCATTTCGGCCAAGGACAAAGGCCCCTGTCGAGGGGCGCGTTGGCGCAAGCTGGTGAGGACCAGGAGAACAAAGACATAAGAACCGGCAGCCAGACCCAGCCAGGGGCCACGGCTCTGAGTGAAGATGATGCCGATGATTTGTACGATGAGCACAAAAAGCAAGGCGCCGGCGGTGAGAGCATCAGCCGTGTTACCATCCTCTACCAGCAACATCCGTCGCGTCGCATCGATGAGACGCTCTACAGTGAGTCCCACCGTCATGATAAGATAAGCGGCTACAAAAATGGCATTGCCCATGTTTGAAGCCACCCGCTCTGAAGTATCACCTCCCCAGGGTAAGGGGTCTAGCCGGTAGTGCTGAAGAATGCCATAGAGGGCAATGGGTAGGCTGGTGAGGATAATCGTATATTGCAGCCGCCGCCACTGCGCAGGGGTACGCAGCGTATCGAGCGTTACCAGGAAAAGTATCATGTAGCTAAACATGGTATACGTGCCCTGCAGGCGTTGATACGATCCCCAAAAGCTCTGGCGGGGTGTAACGGAAAGCAGGGTGCTCAGGACGTAAACCAGGGCCAGGGCCCCCACCTGCCAAACAAAAGGCTGCCGCCATAAAGATTTAGTCTCTCCCGATATTTCGTCCTTCCCCTCCTCTTTAGCACTACCCCAACGATCGATCTGTTTCACCAGCCAGGCAGCCAGGGCAATAACAGCGAGAGTGCGTACGAGGCTTATCTTATCAGGCTCAAAAACGCGCTGCGAGTAAACATTGAAAAAGAGCGGAGCGATGACAAGGGCGGCAAGCCACATCGCTTCCATCACGGCTTCGCTAATTTGTTGGATTCGTGATGTCATGGTTGTTGCCATCAATTATGGGAGGGAATACCTGCAAACGATTCTCTCATCTTACCGCAGTCGTTCATACGGGGCAAGACTGGATGTCAGGGCTCAAAGTGGTTTTATGATGGACCCAAAAAGGAGAGCGCCCACTGCCCCGGTCAACCAGAGCAGTGCATACTAGGAGTCGATGCCCAGCACATCCCGATACACATCCAGTACCCGCTCGATGATTACAGGTAGAGAGAATTGTTGGCATACACGATCGTAGGCGTGTGCCCCCATGGTGCGTCGCAGATCTGGGTCGGCCAACAATCGTTGAATGGCTGTGATCAAGGCGCCAACATCGCGAGGGGGAATGACAAGACCGGTCTTTTCATGCTGATTCACCCAGGAGGTGCCGGTGCCCAGTTCTGTCGAGATCACAGGTTTGCCGGCGGCCATGGCTTCGAGCAAAACAATGCCGAATGCTTCGCTACGATGGCTGGAGGGAAGAACGAAGAGGTCGGCAGCCTGGTAGTAAGCAGGTAGATTCGCATCACTCACGTCGCCCAAAAAATGAACGCGATCGCTCACGCCGGAGAGATATGCCAAATCGCCCAGAGCCGCGGCCTCTGGTCCTGTACCGACGATAAGCAACGTGGCCTGTATCTGCCGCATTGCTTCGATCAGAGTGGGGAGACCTTTGTAATAACGTAAGCGTCCCACAAAAAGGAGAAGGGGGCCGGGGTAGCGCCGATGGATGGCGTTAACACGTCGTGGCTGGGGCCGGCTAAAGCGTTCGACATCGACACCCAAGGGAATCACTGTGCAGTGATCGGCCAAAGGTCGGAGATAGGGAGAGCTTTGGATGTAGGGTTCGCTGGTAGGGAGGATACGGTCGATTTTACGTAAGATGGCGCGTAATAATGGGTTGTAGAAACGTAGAATTCCGGCCTGGCGAATGACATCGCTGTGATAGGTCATCACCGTAGCCCGCCCCCGTCGCCCCAACCACTGACTAATCTCAGCCAAGGGGTAGGGAAAGTGTAGGTGGACGATATCGGGTTGTTGTTGGAAAAGGAGGCGAGGAAGGGCGAGACTGATCGGTGTCGAAGCTACGGTTGCCAGACGCGCGGCACGAATGACGCGTACGCCTTGTTCTGTACTGATGGTTGTGTGTCGCCCCGCCGGATTGGTGACGAGGATCGTCACGTCGTGACCACGCCCAGCCTGCCCCTCTGCCAGCCACCGTAGATAATTCTCGATACCACCTAAAATGGGATGATAGTCTTTGTAGATGTGAAGAATTTTCATAGCGGCTGTCATAGGCGATGGGCGAGAGTTGTAATGGCTAGGTCACTATCCCCCGATTTGCGACATCAAACGTAATTGTGGAATCTCTCCGTCGGCAAGACCATTTCCCCACGGTTTATGATAGGCCGATTCTAGTATTTGTCGTTTCAACGTTTCTGTGTCGACCCCTGCCCGCAAAGGAGTGAGGATATCGAACTCGCCATCACGCAAAAGGCAAAGCCTTAACTTGCCGTCGGCGGTAAGGCGTAGCCGGTTACAAGCGGCACAGAAGGGTTCGCTAATCGTGCTGATAAAACCTAAGGAACCCTGGGCTCCCACGAGCCGGTAGGGTGCGGCGGGATCCCGCCCGTCATAGCCGGGAATAGGCTGTAATGGCCCCAGGGCTTTTTCAATGTGTTGGCGCGTTTCTGCCGAAGTAACCACGGTATTTTGGGCAAAATCAGCTTCCGAGCCAAATGGCATCAGCTCGATGAAACGAATCTGCCAGGGATGATCGAGAGAAAGCCGGGCCATCTCTACCACTTCTTCGTCATTGAACCCTCTCGTAACCACAACATTGATTTTCAAGGGCTGGAGTCCTGCCGCCTCCGCCGCCTCCAGTCCCGCCCAAACTGTATTCAAGTCCCCCCAGCGCGTGATCTGTTTGAATTTGACCGGGTCCAAAGTATCGATAGAGATATTGACGCGACGTAAGCCGGCGCGAGCAAGGGGCTCGGCAAGTTGGGGGAGTAAAATGGCATTGGTAGTCATGGCAAAATCGCCAATCCCCGGTAATCTTGCCATGAGCCGCACCAATTCCACCAGGTTGGGACGAACGGTAGGCTCTCCCCCGGTAAGGCGAATTTTTGTGATACCAAGTTCGGCCAGCATTTGCACGATAGTTAGCAGCTCTTCGTCAGACATCAGCTCATGGCGAGGACGGAATGTCGTGTGCTCGGGCATGCAATATACACAGCGTAAATTACAGACGTCTGTCAAAGAAATACGCAGGTAATTCAGCCTGCGGCCATACAAATCATGCAAGGGCGGGGTCAATTCTTCTGCGGGGACAGCAGAGGGAGGAGGGCTATGCTTAGACTTCGGCGCCATGAGGAATTGCGGGAGCGAGGAGTTCTGCGGAATCGGGTATGGTCTCTTCATCGAAAATAGCATTGCAATCAAGGCGGTAAGTGCAGCGCGTATCCCCTAAAGGAATATGGGCTGTCCGTTCCAACCTCATGCCAGTCAATTCAGAAATGAGGGTATGATCCATGTGGCAAAGCTCGGGATGCACCATGGAGAGCTCGCTGTAAGGGCAGTTACAGGTGTGCAGATAGACCTCAGCGAGATCACTGTCTATTTCATATTCTGCCATATAACCCTGTTCATTGAGAAAGGCCGCAACCGCTTCGATGCGTTGCGCCAGCGATAACTTGTGGATATCATCCACAGCCTGGGCTGCTGTGTTCCGAGCCATGTCTTCCATGATGGCCAGGAGAGCATTGGCAGGTAACACTTGCTTGAGAGCATTGAGACTCCCATCAGCCAATTGCCGATAATTGTTGGGAAAATGCACCTCGGCCTCAGGCGTAAGTGTGTATAATTGTTGTGGCCGCCCCGCCCCAGAACGACGGCGCACATGGGTTGTGCAAACCAGGTTGTCTCCGATGAGCAGATCGAGATGGTGACGAACTGAGACCGGTGCCAATTGTAAATGACCGGCTAATTCGCTTACTGTAGCCTGCCCTTCTTTTTTGAGAATATGAAGGATCTCTTGGCGAACTGGATGCACAATACTTGTCTCTTGAATGCCGAATGGATCGTGAAACTGACAAAGGGATGACATCATCGAGATGACGGGGAGGATTCTAGCATGAAGAGACAGCTGTGTCAATTTTTATGAATTTTTTCATAGAAATTACTGTATATCACACTGGTGGATGTCCGCCCATCGACTTTGATGGTAAGAGGATGATCCAAATGCACATGCGCGACATACTCACTCTCAGTAGTGGGGGGTAAGGATGTCAGCCAATCCCAAAGCAAAAAATCAGGAGGCTTCTGACTAACGCTGATGTAGCTGATTCCTAAGGTCACAAGATTATGGAAGAAGTGAGAGCCATGGGAGGGTTCTACGTTGAGATCGTTCAAAGGTGTTTCGACAATAGCGCCCACTCCAGAAATATCAAACCAACGTACGGGGATGCCCAACCAGCGGTCGGCAGTGCCCCAACGCCCCGGCCCGATAAGTACATATTTGCGGTCTTTCTGCAGCAACTGAGCGTTGATCCGGCTAATTTGCTCAGCAATGAGCTGGGTTTTGCTACGATCGAACACATCCGGTTTGACATAGACGATATCGGCAATTGAATCGCTGAAAACATTGCCCAAAGCCTTTGTTGCATAGCAAAAAGCTTTGCTAATTTCTTCGTAGGTAATGTCGACATGGGCCAATTCGGCACGGGCGGTCATGGGGCGCATCTGCAAAAAGGCAAATTCCGGTTTGCAGTGCGGGCCTTCCCGCAAATTGACCGAAAACTCAATCTCGACAGGAGTTCCCATACTTTCCTGCCCAATCTTCATGACATCGATAAGCAACTCGGCCAGAGGAAGCTGCTTGTACTTGAGGATGGAGGCGAAGGTCACCACAGGATAACCCGGCAAGTCGATGGTATCACGAATACGGTTTTCTGCAGGGATATAGGTGCTGGAGACCATACGGATAGGTGCTTCGTCGCGGGCATCGGCAATTTCTCGCTGAATCAGGTTTTCCCGGTCACTGATATCGAGATCGTGCAAATCTTTGCCCATGCGTAAGGCATAAAAGTAGCGTTGTGCATTTTCGAGAGTGGCTTCGACAGAAGTATGCTGGGGTAACAGTTGAGGATGTTTTGGTGCAAATCGTAGAGTCTGCTCCCCTTCAACCACAGCCCTACCCAACCCGACCGCTATCGTTGCTAAACCATCTTCGGGCTTTGTGCGCGCAAAAGGATAGTAATTGTACGACTGAACCACTCCGGAAAGAAGAGGATAGAAATAATCGCCGTAACGTTCTCCCACCAGCTGCTGAATAATGACCGCCATTTGCTCCTCTTCCGTACGACGACCGACCCGCTCCGAGAAAGCCTTTGGCCCCTGAAAATAGGTCGAGGCGTAGACGAGTTTGATGGCATAAATCAGATGTTGAAGGCGCCTTTCCAGGCTGGGATGCTCGTTGGGAAGCATATAAGTGCGATAGAGGCCAGCATAGGCGCGGAACTGCGCATCTTCCAGCAGGCTCGAAGAACGCACGGCCAGGGGGTAACGCACCTGCGCAAGGTAGGCGCGTAAATCTTTTTTAAGATTCTTAGGGAAAGTGCCTTGAAGAAATCGCCTTGCAATTTCCTGGTCGGAAAGATCAGCTTCGGCCAGGTACTGGAGATGATTTTCTGCCACAAACGCCTCGAAACCTTCGGTTGTAATGACCAATGTTCGCGGTACAAATAAGTGGAAATCTTCGTATTTTTGGCGTAAATCCTGCCGTTGCCGTAACAGCCAGGAAACAAAGGCCAGCCCCCGGCCTTTACCCCCCAGAGAACCCTGCCCAATCTTATAAAATCTAATCACGGGATCAATATCGTGTGGATCGAAATCTGCGACGATCCCTCGTTGCCGTTCCCGGCGGTGGGCATGCAGCACCGAGACCATGTGTCGTCTCAATGCCTCGACATTGTCATAATCGGCAATGGCTGTCTCGCGTATGTAGGAAGCGAGTACTGTTTCTGTGCGTGTGAACAGCCAGCGAGAAAAATCATTCCGGCTACCATGATAAAGAATCGATTCGTCGGGAACGGTGCGTAGAGCCCGTTCCAGTGAACGTAAATCCCAGGCCCTTCCAACCTCTGTTCCATCAGGCATGCGAAAGATGAAATCACCAAAAGCAAGGCCGTACACAAAAAAGTTATGTATCTCCTCTCGTAGGGTCGGAGAAGTTTTGTCGAGAAAAGCCACATTAGTCCGGGCGGCGCGGGCGGCGTTGTTTGGATCGACGCTGGTAAGCAGCAGAGAAATATCGAATCGTCGTTTTTTGATGGCCTGGAGCAAATCCCAACCGGCATTCTTATCGAGAACGCCCTCGCGCGGAAATTCGACATCAGAAATAACGCCCAGGACATAGGGCTCGAATTGCTCAAAAAGCTGCCAGGCCTCTTCATAATTCTCGGCCAAGAGGATTTTGGGGCGGGCACGCATGGTAAGCAAGCGATGCTCTTCATTCAGTGTGCTTTCAAGCACAGAGCGGGTTTGGCTAACCAGCTCTTTGTACAACAAAGGCAGGAGTGTGGAAATATGTTCGGGGGAGTTCTCGACAAAGAGAATGATGCGTACCCCAGCTACATCTGTATCATGCTCTGCATTCCAGTGATCTTCGATATTTTTGACGACGGCCATCAAGAGATCGGCATTGCCATACCATACCAGGTGCCGGTCGATGCCGGGGGGTCTTTCGTGGGCTGCAAAATAGAGATCGAGGGGGGCAAGGCTGTGCGATAAGAGAACGACGGGGATGTTTTTCTTTTTCTTGATCTCGGCCCCTAACATGTAGGCATCCATGTCGGCGACCCGAGGCATGGTGATCACCAAATCAAAGTCTCGCTCCTCTAGCATGGCCAAGGCCTTCTCTGCCGATGCCACCCACGTAAGGCGAGGGGGGCGACTGAGGTTAAGACCGCGATATTCGTTGACAATACGTTCGGAGAGACGTCCGTCTTCCTCCAGCATCCAGGCATCGTAGGGGGTAGACACCAGCAAGATGTCACGCACTTTGCGCGCCATCAATTCATGGAAAATTTTGAACCTTGAGTCGGAGGCTTGGATAAAGGAAGTGTCGAGTTCTGACATGGTGTTGTTTCGAAAATGGGGGGATATGTGGCTCGTTGACGGCAG
>JAADFV010000080.1 GCA_013152695.1 Chloroflexota bacterium
GAGAAAGAGTCGCCCGCTGCCATCGCCGGCATGGGTAAGATAGGTGATCTGGTTCGAGTTCTTAAGCCAGGGGCTCACCCCGATCTGAGGAGGGTAGGGAGAGCGAGGAAATGGTGTTGCCGTGGGAACAGGCGTGGCCGTTGGCAGAGGTACCGGCGTATCTGGAACCGAAGTGGCAGGTATTTCCGTTGGAGGAGGAATGGGGGTAGGTGTGAACGTGGAGGGAAGGGCAGTAGTCGTAGGTGGAGGCGTCAAGAGAGGGGTCGGTGTTTCGCCCGCACCACAGGCGCTGACGATCAAAGCGACAATTATTCCTCCCAGCCAAGTGGAAATTTGCTTAGACATAATGATTAACACGTGGTAAAAGGATGGGACTCCCGCCTAGCGAGGCTATGACTTACCCTGGCTCAATTTTCGTGCCTGGTATATCCAGCTGGCGTAGTCGGGCTTACGCCAATCGGGTGCCTGGCAAATTGCTTCGAGCTGAGCAGGAGTCTGGTTGGCAAGCTGTGCAAAGGAGCTAATCCCTGCTTCGACGAGTTTCTTGGCAAAAACGGAGCCAACACCTTGGATACGCGTGAGATCATCACTGCTCGGTGCTTGTAAGACCTGTTCCAGCAGTGCTCGTGCTTGTTGTCGCCAGCTTTCGTAATCTAGCTTTTGAAATTCACGCGGTTGCAAAATGCGATCGAGTTCGCTATCGCTGGCCGCGGCCAGGCTGGCAAAGGAATCGATGCCGGCTTCCTGAAGTTTGCTACTGTAGCCAGGGCCAATACCTTGAATTTGCCTTAAATCATCGCTCTGGGCCTTCGCCGAAGCTGATGCAGAAGGAGCGTCATTTTCTGGGGTGGGAGGTGGCGCTGGGGTTGTAGGAGAGAATGGGGATGTAGCTGGTGTTACCTCAGCCGGAGCTAAATACTGCCTGAGCTTGACAATGGCCCAAACAATAAGGGTAAGTGCCACAATACGCAGAAAACAGCCCCCACAACTGCGTTTTTGCTGAGTACTTTCCTTATTTCTATGTTTCATAATCTCTCTCCTCTGACTTAGGTATTCTGTTTATACGGGCTGGGCCTGGACGAACTGCGCCAGTTGTCCTCCTGCCACCAACAAGGCCTGCACGGTCCTTTTGTCCGTGGCCTCGGCGTAGACTCGCAGCACCGGTTCCGTGCCCGAGGGCCGAATCAGAAGCCAGCCGTCATCATCTAACAAGTATTTTACGCCATCTCGAGTATTGATGCTATTCACGGCTTTACCGGCCAGTTTGGCGGGAGCAGTCTCGACCAATTGTTGCACCAACTCTGCTTTAGAGAAGGGTCGCACCTCGTAGTCGTGACGCCCATATTCAAAACGGCCAATGCGGTCCATGATGCGATCGATGAGTATCTCGACATCGCCGCCTTGTTTGGCCACTAATTCGGTCAAAAGAAGACCCATAAGCACACCATCACCTTCGGGAATATGCCCCTGGATAGAAATACCCCCTGATTCTTCACCACCAATGAGCACATTGTCCTCCAGCATCAGATTGGAGATGTAATTGAAACCGACAGGGGTTTCATGAACGACCAGATCCGACTCAGCTGCCAGGCGATTGAGCATTTGCGTGGTACTTACCGTTTTGACCACGGCTCCACGTTTGCCCTGCTGGAGGAGATAGTCGAGAGTCAGGGTCATGATCCTATGCGGGTCGAGAAAGGCGCCTGAGGCACAGACAGCACCTATGCGATCGGCATCACCAT
Source organism: Chloroflexota bacterium (assembly GCA_013152695.1). Next base: position 1,743 of record JAADFV010000080.1, read on the forward strand.
CGGTCGCCAGCCCCAGATCAATCCCTTGTTCCGGCACCAGGCGCATGAGTTCTTCCAGGTGCCGGCCGATCGGTTCCGGATGCAAACCCCCAAAGCCGGGGTTCATCTCATGATGAAGGCGTAAGGGCGTGAGTCCTGCTTCTTCTTGTAGGAGACGATCGGTATAATGAATACCGGCGCCGTACATGGCGTCAATTGCCAAACGTAAGCCCGAAGCAGCAATGGCATCAAAATCGATGAGCTGTCGAACATGGGCGGCATAGGCTGGATAGGGATCGAAATAATTGATCCACTCCTGACGAATGGCTTCCTCCATATCCATAGTTCGTGGTGCTCGACCAGCCGCTCTATGCCTTTGTAAAATTTCTTCGACACGCTGACCGATGGCGCCGTCACAAGAACCACCATAGGCAGCTTTTAATTTGATTCCATTGTAGCGAGGAGGATTGTGGCTGGCGGTAATCATGACGCCACCCTGGGCCTCGTTAGCGACAATAGCATAAGAAATGGCTGGCGTGGGTGCAAAACTACGGCTTAGCATCACGCGAATGTTGTTAGCGGCTAAAACGCTGGCCACAGCCGCGGCATAGCGGTCAGAAAGAAAACGCGTATCGTAACCGACGATATAAAGGGGGGTATCATTATCGGCACGCGCCATGTCGGCAATGGCCTGAGCCACGCGTTGAACATTCGCAAAAGTAAAGTCTTCGCTAATTACAGCACGCCAACCATCAGTACCAAAACGAATAGTCATGGGGTGGGGTCCTCCTGATGACATTATTAGAATACTCTGCTTCACTGCAGATGAGTTCATGTGACACAGTTTCTTGCTCCAGCCACTGGTATCGTCAAGGGGCAAGCGGCCAGAAGCGAACAATGAACTGGTGCCCCTCATTTGTACCACAAGGGGAACGTTCTATCCAAGAAAAAGGAAGGTGCACAAAGAAAAAAGCAATGATTGTGTGTTTGAAAAGAGTTGCTTTTTGGGCCAAACTACGTCTCTATAGGTGAATGCTCCCCCCGACCTCTCTCTGTGTCCTCTTCCCCCATACCGTTTCTAAGGAAAGTGCCATGAAGTATCGAAGTTTATTAATTGCATTATTGGTTTCTTTTGGTTTGATGGTGGGGGCTATGCCTGGTGTGATTAGCGCAGCACCCCATGAAAGTGGTGGTAAGGTGCATGTGGTGCGCCGCGGTGAAACTCTTTCCGGCATTGCGGCGCGCTATGGCGTATCTGTCAGTGCGGTCGCCCGTGCTAACCATATCCAAAACCGTAATCGTATTTATGTGGGAATGCGGTTGTGGATTCCAAACAGTGGCAGCTCAGGGAACACTGGTTCATCGCCTACAAATTCGGGTATCTATACGGTGCGGCGGGGAGACACGTTGTCGTCTATCGCCCGGCGTTTTGGTGTTAGTGTGGCAGCATTGCGCACGGCCAACAATATCCGTAACGTCAACCGTATCCGTGTGGGGCAGCGCTTGCAGATTCCGGGTAAACGTAAGGCCAGCAAATCGCCGCCAGCAACAACGCCACCTGTCAGTAGCGGCAAGAAGTGGATTGAAATCGATCTATCGCGCCAGCGCTTGATTGCCCACCAAGGGAATCAGATTGTATTGAATACGGCTGTGAGCACGGGGCTGGCCCGTACACCCACACCCATTGGACGTTATCGGGTACGGGTCAAGATTCGCCGTCAAACGATGTCGGGCCCAGGCTACCGGCTTCCTAATGTGCAGTGGGTAATGTATTTTGTGGGTGCCTATGCCATCCATGGTGCCTACTGGCACAATAATTTTGGGCATCCCATGAGCCATGGCTGTGTGAATATGCGTAACGCCGATGCACGACTGCTTTACAAATGGGCGTCAAGAGGAACAACCGTGATCGTCCACCGCTAGATCAGGCAATAGCGCTCAAAGTACCTTGGTTATCGAGAATAGCCTGAAAACGCGGGTCTGCTTGCACGGTGCGCTGGAGTCCTTCTTGTAGCGACACTTTCGGTTCGTAGTCCAACAAGGACTGAGCTTTTTCGATATCGGCCACCAGCCGGGCAACGCCGCCGCTGTGCTCCTGATTGTGGAGCACATGAGCCGATCGTTTCGTTGCCGTCTCGATGTGCTCAATCAACTGATTTACACTCGTCTCCACGCCCGAACCGATATTGATGATCTGTCGATCAATCTCGTGGCGCTCTCCCGCTTGAATCAAAGCATCGACGACATCATCGATATAAACATAGTCGCGAGTTTGTTCACCGTTGTCATGAACAACGACTGTGCCCCCCAGTAAAGTTTCCTGAATCATTTTGGGGACAACAGGGGGATAGGCCGGGGGCAGGGCTTGTCCTGGCCCATAGGCATTGAAAACACGTAGGGCTACTGTTTCAATGCCATAATGGACACCTAGGGTAAACATGTAATGCTCGGCAGCAAATTTACTCACGGCGTAGGGCGTGAGAAGCTCGGGAACAACGGTTTCATCGACGGGCTGGCGTTTTTGATCACCATAAATGGTGCCGGAGGAGACCAAGACCACTCGCTGTACGCCTACAGCACGCATCGCCTCCATGAGACATACGGTTCCCCCCACGTTGATGTCGTTATACTCGCGGGGGTAGAGAACAGATTGGGGGAGAGAGACTTTGGCTGCGAGATGATAAACACAATCGATATCATGAAGCAAGGTCCACAATTTAGGTTGATCGCGCACATCGCCACGAGTAAACAGGACCTTACTGTCCAACAAGTTAGGGTCGCCAGCACTTAGATCATCGATAACACGGACATGGTGCCCATCGGCAACCAGCCGGTTCGCGAGGTGGTGCCCAATAAAACCTGCACCGCCCGTAATAAGGTATCTTTTCATAAATATGAGGGATTTTTATAGAACCAAGAGAATCAGGGGAAGGGAAAAGGCAATTTATTATAGCATAGAGGAGTGCTTGTCAACAGATTGAGAGCATGCTAGGATTGGGTATGAGCACAGGGGCAGTTTTATCCGCCTTGAGACCTTCGTGGCCTCCAGTTCCGGCGCTGTCGATGTCTGAGGTGGTCGGCGCTGGTTTTACTGCGCCTGCTGTTGCCGACGGCCTTGCCCAGGCACCGGCGGGCGTGCTTGCCATGGCTCTGATGCCCAATGAGAGCTTGCTTAGCAACAACACTCGCCCTGTCTTTGCTTTGGATGCCGATCCCTTGCGCCTGTTGGCTCTGGTCGTGCAAATGAACGGGCCTCCTCCCGAAGTGGTCAGCCGTGTCTTTACCCGCCTGTTCGACACACCCTACCGGGGACGACCCTGGGGCCGAGTAATCGAAAGTCTGTATCATGTCACCTGCCCTGCGTGTTGGCGTCAAACGAGAGCTGAATACTTTCGCTGGCGAGGTTTACCGCCCGCCTTGCAGAGTCGCTTTGTCCACTGCGAGCACTGCGGCTATAGTGGAGAAGCCGCTGCCGAAGACGAGGAACGGGCTTTTGCTGCAGAAATCATGCCCAGTCCCGCTCAGGTTTGGGAAATGACGGGACGGGTTCTACCGCCGGAACATGGGCTCAGAACCAAAGTAGAACATGCTCACCAGTTTTATACAACCCGCAATCTCTGGGTGCTCTGGGAAACCCTACGGATTCTGGCAGAACTCGAGCTCTCTGCACCGGAACGACGGGCCTTACAATGGATTGTGGCCCGGGCATTGTGGTGGGGCAGCAATCTCGCGCAACAACCCGCCTTGTTGTGGCAGCCCCATCTTCGACGACCAAGGCAGTTTCTCGAACCCAATATGCACATCGTCTTTGAGAAGGCTTTACAAGAGGTGCGGGACTGTTCTGGCCGTCTGCCACGCACGCAGGTAACCCAGGTTGCGCCTTTGTTGGAAGGAGAAAAGGGACGGATTCTTCTCACTCAGCGCTGGCCGATCTCCCTAAAAACAGGACCTTCCGCCCGACCCCTTGCCCTCGTCCTCCTTTCTGTACCTCCTCCCACCCCATTGTACTGGCTCTTGCGCTTCGTGTGGAGTGGCTGGCTGTTCGGTCAACGGGCTGCCCGGCCCCTGCTCCCCCTGTTAGAACTACGCCAAACTACCACGGCCGCCCTGCCCGAAGGTTTTGAGGAAATGGTGGCCTGGCTGGAAGATGCTCTGCACGAAGAGGGTGTCCTGGTGGTACAGTGGCGCTGGCGAGGAGTACCCACGCAAACGGCTGCGCTTTTAGCAGCGCTACCCCCCGTTAGTGCGCCACCTCTGGTTGCCCGTGTGGATGAGCACGAATGGTTGGGCATGGTGAGCTGCCGGCCGCAGCCTTCCGCCGCTGAGCAGGTTATTTCTGAAAACAGACTTGTTGTGGGAGCAGAGGCTATGCGGCAGACCCTTAGGGAACGAGGAGAGCCGCTGTTGTATCCGCCTTTGCAGGCGGCTGTCTTGGCTGCCTGGCAATCACACCGTCTATTGGAGGCTGATGATCTTTCTCTACTCCAACGTTTGTTCGATCCCCAGACTCCCCCCCAGGGGATAACGGCAATCAACAACGCCGGCGAACCAGCTACCAGCGAAAAGGATGTGTGGTGGTGGCTCGAAATACCTCCCGATCCCTGGCAGCCTGCTTCCGACTCGGCCGAAAGAAAGCTGGTAGAACTCTTGGCAGAACAGCCCCCCAACAAGCAAACCCTTTTACAAACTTTGACGCAAGCGCTTTCGCCTGCGGCCATTCCCGACCGGCCCTGGTTCGAGGCCTTGCTGAATTCCTACGCAGTCAGTGAGGATGGCAGGATCCACTTGCGAAAAAAAGATGAACCTGCAGCCCGGCATGAGGAAATCATGGCCTTTGCAGAAATGTTGATGGAAAGGGGACGCGATTTTGGCTTTGATACCGTCCATTGGTGGGAAGAGAAAACGCGCTTGTTGGTTGAATGGTATCGAGAAAAACAACGCCGTCTCAGCTTCCTTCTCTCTGCCAACACCAATCTCACTCCCCGTTTGTGGCTTAGTCGCACCCCTCTGCCCCCTGTGCAGCGCTACCTTGTCTTGCCCGGAGGACGGGCGGGCCTGGTGCGCTGGCGCATAGAACATCAACCCTTATGGGCCACCATTGCTTCCGCCCAGGGCTGGTCATTTGTCAAATTCAGACAATTGCGTACCAGCTTATCTCAACCCCCTTCCGATCTCGAACTTTGGTTGAACACATTGCAATTTGACCCTCTCTTCTCTGAACCCGGAGAACAATTACAACTCTGGTAATCCTTACGATCAAGATTCATTGGAGGATATTATGCGAACCGACCTTCCCACCCTTTCTCTTACCCAACTTCCAACCCCGCTTCACCCCCTCCCACGCTTCTCTGCCTGGCTAAAAGCTGATGTCGAAGTTTGGATCAAACGAGATGATCTGACAGGCCTCGCTCTAGGCGGAAACAAGCTACGAAAGCTCAACTATCTGGTTGCAGATGCCTTAGCTCAAGGTGCTACGGATTTGATTACGACCGGTGCTGCCCAGAGTAACCACTGCCGTCAGACCGCGGCCGCGGCCAGCAGATCAGGCCTGGGCTGCCATCTCGTCTTGCGAGGAAATCCTGAGGATCGACCGGGCGGCAATTTGCTTTTGGATCGGCTATTCGGTGCCCAGTTGCATTGGGCCGGAGTTCCCGATACCGCTGAGGCTATGCGCCAGCTGGAAATGAAGCTCAAAGCAGAAGGGCGTCAACCCTACGTGATTCCGCTTGGCGGTTCTACAGCTCTTGGTGCCGCCGGTTATGCTGCGGCCTGGCTGGAAATGGCCCAGCAAGCGGACGAAAAAGGGACTACATTTACGGCCGTCGTCTTTGCCACCAGTTCGGGAGGCACACAGGCGGGATTGAGTGTGGGTGCGGGAGAGACTGGCTGGCCGGGCGAGATTCACGGTATTTCGGTAGATCATAAGGTGCCACACTTAAGCCAGGTCACGGCCGCCCTCACCGAGGCCGCTGCCGACTTGCTGGAAATCTCTACACCGCACCCCGTCATTCTCCATGATCAGTATACGGGGGGTGGCTATGGGGTCGTGGGAGATCGGGAACGAGAGGCAATCAAAGCCATGGCTCGGCAGGAGGGCATCCTCGTTGACCCGGTGTACACCGGCCGCGCTCTGGCAGGATTGATCGATCTGGCACGCCGGGGAGTTTTGCATGGTCGGTGTTCTGGCACACGGGTGGCACCCCCGCACTTTTTGCTTATGAAAAGGAGTTGGAATTGGCCTCCTAAGGACTTTTTAAAGACTCTCTTTCTTCACTCCCCAGCGCCCATAGCCGGTACGGCCCTCCTTCCAATCGGCCAGGGCCTGGGGAAGCCCCGGATCGAGAGGTGAGGGTAGGTTCTCAAGAGAAAACCAGCCAGCTTCGGCGATCTCGCCTTGTTGAATCTGCAAGCTGCCGCCCAGACGACGACAGGCGAACACAAAGATATGATCGCGCTTATAGGCACCTGTCCAATAATACACCCCCACCAATCGCGTGATCTCAACCTCGAAACCGGTCTCCTCCCGCATTTCCCGCAGTAAAGCCTCAGCCGCTGTCTCATCACCGCTACCGCCGCCGCCAGGCAGATACCAACGGCGGCTACCATAAGTATGGCGCACCAACAAAATCCGGCCAGCCTCGTCACACAAAATGCCTCGCACGCCAATCGTGCGAGGCCGCAGCAGCCACCACACCACCAGCATCCCTTTGAGCGCCCAATTTCGCCAGTTGAGCCGTTTCATTTGCTCAAGGCGAGGGCAATACGTGCGCCCAGGCGAGCATTGTTTTCGAGTAAGGCCAGATTTGCCCGCAACGAGGCTTCGCCCGTAAGTTCGGCAATGCGCGCCAGCAAGAACGGCGTCAGAGACTTGCCCCGGATTTGCTGTTCCTCTGCTTCTAGCAGGGCTTGCTCTATGGCGGAAGCGGCTAGCACCTCCTCCATAGCTGCCTCCTGCGGTACAGGAACCGTTACCAACATGCCCGTCTGTAAACCGAGGCGGCCATGGGCTCGCCATAGTGCCGCTACTTCCGCCGGACTATCGCAGCGGGCATCGACAGGAAGACCGGAAGAACGTGTGTAAAAAGCAGGCATGTCATAGGTGCCGTAGCCGATGACTGGTACGCCCAGGGTTTCCAGGCGTTCGCGCGTACGCGGGAGATCGAGAATCGCCTTGGCACCGGCGCACACCACCAGTACCGGAATCGTGGCCAGAGCCGTGAGATCGGCCGATTCATCATAATCCTGGCCGCGATGTACGCCCCCCAGCCCCCCCGTGACAAAAACATCGATGCCAGCACGACGCGCCACCCACATGGTGGTAGCTACAGTCGTAGCAGCATCCAATCTGCGGGCGGCGACAATGCTCAAATCGCGAAGTGAGGCCTTGATGATGTGCTGGCCCTGGGCAAAGTGGGAGATCTGTGCTCGCGTCAGACCGGCGACGGGTTCCCCCTGAATAAAGCCACAGGTACGCGGAATGGCACCTTCTGTGCGGATGATCTCTTCCAAACGAAGGGCTGTTTTAAGATTTTGGGGATAGGGTAATCCTTGGGCAATAACCGTACTTTCGAGGGCAACAAGCGGTTGGGTCATGGGACAGAAGGAAGGAGAGAATAAAGG
>JAADFV010000081.1 GCA_013152695.1 Chloroflexota bacterium
CCTGCTCCTTTCTCAGTTTTGAATGCGGAAGACGTTGCTAACTGTAAAACGTTGGGGAGCGTGAGAGAGTCTGTGATATAATGAATTTCAGTCAGTCCAGCCGCTGCTATTTCTGCAGCGAGACATAAGCCAAAAAAGCTCAGGGCAATACCAATCGATTACACCAACGAGAAGGAAGGTCGAAATGTATCATAAATTTCAACAATGGGCGCAAAAAGAATATCGTCCGTTTCACCAGACCCTCACTGTAGCAATTAGTGGCGCTGTGTTTGGTTTTGGCGTTCCCCTGCTTTTGGTGGTGATTTCGGCCTGGCTCGATGATTTGTTTCACTTTCCGCGTCTGATATTTGGCATGTGGAACACTTCTGTGGGCTTGTTGATGGTATTCGTTGGCTGGGTGTTGGCAGCCTGGTCGGTGCAGGTGCAATTTGTGGAAGGAAAAGGTACGCCTGTGCCGATTGTGCCGACAAAAAATCTGGTGCAGCGCGGGCCCTACCAGTATTGTCGTAACCCCATGGCGCTCGGCGTGATCCTCTTCTACTTTGGTGTGGCTGTTTGGCTTGGCTCAGTGTCAGTGCTTTTAGCCGTGATCGTGATCTCGATAATTCTTTTGCTTTATTTCCGTTTTATCGAGGAAAAGGAGCTGGAGATACGTTTTGGCCAGCCATATCTCGACTATAAACGGAATACGCCTTTTATCATCCCCCGATTTCGCAAACAAGGTCGCGATACCGCCACCTCTGTGCCGGATTAGGTGCCTTCGACCGCAAAGTGGAAGGCGCCTGCAGGGCGTATATTTGTGTTCGGTTGGACAGAAAATTGTATCAATCAGGGACTTGCTGGGGTGCTGTGCGTCGCATTGATTTTGACAGATATATCAGTGCAGTATATACTTAATTAGAGTTTCTTTATTCTTTGGTCTAGCTTCGTGCTGTCGCGAAGCTTCTGCTCCACCCACAAGGAGGGAACGTAACTATGAAACGTCTATCGCACCGCTGGCTGTACGTGACGATCGTACTGTTGGTTGGCATCCTGCTGGTAGCTTGTGCTCCCCCCGCAGCGCAACCTGCACCGGCAGAAAAGCCAGTCATCAAGCTGGCCGAGAACCCCTGGTCGGGTTCAGCCGTCAACGTAGCCGTGGCAAAGAACATCCTCGAAAAACAGCTCGGCTATCCAGTTGAGGTGGTGACTGTGGACGAGAATGCCCAGTGGGCTGCCTTGGCCAAGGGCGATCTCCACGCCAGTCTCGAGGTGTGGCCTTCGGGTCATGCTGAGAATGTCGCTGAATACATTGACAAGCAGCATGTTGTCGAAAATGGCGGCTTGTTGGGACCGGTCGGCAAGATTGGCTGGTTTACGCCCCAGTACATGATCGATCAATATCCCGCCTTGGCCACCTGGGAAGGATTCAAAGATCCAGAATTGGCGAAGCTCTACGCCACGGCTGAAACCGGCGACAAAGGTCAATTCCTGGCCGGAGACCCGAGTTGGGTGCAGTATGAAGATCAAATCATCCCCAATCTCGGACTCAACCTGCAGGTTGTCGTGGCCGGTTCCGAGGAAGCCATTTTGGCCGCCCTCGATGCTGCTTACAGCCGCCAGGACCCCATCTTGTTCTACTTCTGGACTCCCCACTCCATTTTTGCCAAGTATGATCTGGCGGAAGTGCAGTTACCGCCCTACAGCGAAGAGTGCTATGCCAAGGCCGACTCTGGCGGTGTAGATTGTGGCTATCCTCCCGACGAATTGTTCAAGATTTTCTGGTCCGACCTCAAGAACTATGCCCCCGATGCCTATACCCTTCTCAAGAACATGAACTATTCGACCCAAGATCAAATCGAAATGATCGCCGCGGTCGAATTGAATGATAAGACACCGGATGAGGCGGCTCAAGCCTGGATCGATGCCAACGAGGCCAAGTGGAAGGCCTGGCTTCCCTAAATTTGAGCACTGATAAGACAAGAAAAGACCTGGCGGGTCGAGTACTCGCCAGGTCTTTTTATGTGGAGACTTAATTTCGCTTACGTCTGTTTTTCCATCTGCCATTGCCGGGCCCAGCCCTGTGTCATTCTGTCGAGAATCATGGCCATGATCACGATGGCAATACCTGCTTCCACACCCCGTCCTGTCTGATTCTTGGCGAGTCCGATCACGGTTTCCAGACCCAAACCGCCACCACCGACAAGGCCGGCGATGATCACCATGGCTAGAACCATCATCACCGTCTGGTTCACACCCATCATGATCGAAGGCAAGGCCAGAGGTAGCTCCACTTTGAGCAGGATCTGCCAGGGGGTCGAGCCGAAGGCGACCGCTGCTTCGATCGTCTCTTTGTTGACCTTGCGAATGCCGAGATTGGTGAGGCGGATACCGGGCGGTAGGGCATAGAGCACCGAGGCAATGACGCCCGGGACGCGGCCGATGTTGAAGAGCATGATCACCGGCACGAGATAAACGAAGGGGGGGATCGTCTGCAGGAAATCAAGCATGGGGCGCAGAATCATTTCGAAACGATCGCTCTTGGCGGCAAGAATGCCGGTGGGGACAGCGATGATGATCGAGAGCAGAACGGCGACAATGACCTGGCTGAGCGTATCCATGCTTTCATCCCACATGGAGAGAAAGCCCATGAGCAGCATACCGATAATCGCGCCCGCTCCCAGGCGCCAACCGCTGGCACTACTGGCGATAAGGGCGACGAGGAGGATCATGACCGGCCAGGGAATGACGGTCGTGAACAGATCACGTAAGGGGCTCAGCATGTAGATGGTGAGAAAGTCGCTGAAGGCGCCGGTGCCCAAACCCGAATTGCCGAATTCATACAAATGGTCACGCATCCAGCGGACACCGGTATCGACCGGGGAGGCGATGGAAAACTGCAGGGCTTCGGGAAAAGTACGAAGGTCACTGATGTAATATTGCCAGAAGAGAGTGACGCCGGCGAGGAGGAGAAAGAGGATGAGATAGGCGTGGCGGCGGAGAAATGGTGGAAATTTGGCTTTCAGCCAGGCCCAGTCGTCCTGCTCATAATTGCGTGAACGTCGTTGCGCAACGTCAGCCTTGGTGAGAGCGTAGCTGATGCGGTCAAGCATCACCGCCATGAAGACGATGGCAAGACCAGCTTCGAAGGCTTGACCCACGCGTAATCGCTGCAAGCCCACCAGCACTTCTCGCCCCAGGCCGCCGGCACCAATGAGGGCGGCAATAACAACGATACCCAGGGCCATCATGATCGTTTGGTTCACACCGGCCATAATCGTGGGGATGGCGAGGGGTATCTGCACATCAAACAAGATTTGCCGGGAGGTGGCACCGAAAGAACGCGCCGCTTCAATCGTTGATTTGGAAACCTGGCGGATACCGAGATTGGTGAGGCGGATGGCCGGGGGCAGGGCATAAATCACGGTGGCGATGACGCTAGGCACACGGGCGATGCCAAAAAAGAGCAAGACCGGAATCAGGTAGACGAAGGCGGGCATGGTCTGCATGGCATCGAGGATAGGGCGGAGGAGGGCATTGACCCTATCGCTGCGTGCGGCCCAGATGCCCAGAGGAATGCCGATGACCAGAGAGATGATGACCGAGACCACCATCAGGGCCAGAGTTTGTAAGCTTTCAGTCCATAAGTCCATGGCGCCCATGGCCAGGAGACTGAATCCGGCAATAGCAGCCAGTTTCCAGCCACCCAGCTTATGTCCCAACAACGCCGTTCCGAAAACGGTCAGAGGCCAGGGTAGCCACAGCAAAAGGTCTTCGATGCGGCGAATGCTCCAGTCGATCCCGGCACTGAGAGGATCGAAGAACCAGACGAAGAGCCAATGCGTGTTGCGGTGTCCGATCACCCAGCTGCGGAATTCATCGATGGGTTCACGCAGGTGGAAGTTCCATGATTCGGGAAAAGTGAGGGGGGTGTTGGGGAGCCAGCGGAGTAAGGCCCAGAGGAGGGCCAATAACAGCAACGCCAAAAGATAACGATGGCGATAAATGACTTCGGGTACCCGCGGGGTCGTGCGGGAAAGGGATGCTTGTGCCATCTCAAACCACCTCCAAGCCGGCCAGGGCCAGCATCAGTCGCCGGCGGCTGACAACACCGAGCAGCTCTCCTCGATAATTACGCACAGAAAGGCGCGAATCCCGCTCGGCGGCGATAGGGACGAGCTGCTGTAGGGTGGTTTCGGGATCAACGGCGGGGTAGCTGTCGGGGCTGTCGCTTTCTTCGGGAGGGCGCATGATGGCGCCTGCCGTGACGACGTGGGAACGAGGTACATCCTCGGTGAAGTCACGCACATAGTCGTTGGCCGGATGCAGGATGACCTGTTGTGGTGTTCCCATCTGCACCACTTCCCCATCTTTCATAATGGCGAGATAATCGGCCAGTTTGATTGCTTCTAAAAAGTCATGGGTGATGAAAATGATGGTCTTTTGCATCATCTGCTGCAGGCGCACCAGCTCGTCCTGCATTTCCCGGCGGATGAGGGGATCGAGAGCACTAAAGGGCTCGTCAAAGATCAAAATTTCTGGGTCGACTGCCAGCGCTCGGGCCAGTCCCACGCGCTGTTGCATGCCGCCGCTCAGCTCACCCGGATAGTAATCATCCCATCCTTTCAGTCCTACCATCTCCAGCACTTCGTGCGCACGGGCATAGCGTTTTTCTTTATCGATTCCCTGCACCTCCAGGCCATAAGCGGCATTATCGATGACTTTACGGTGGGGAAAGAGCCCAAAGTGCTGAAAAACCATGCTCATTTTACTACGGCGCAGGCGACGCAGCTCCTTTTCGTCCATTTTCAGCACATCTTCGTTGTCGATGATAATCTTTCCTGCCGTCGGTTCGATGAGTCGGGTGAGACAACGTACCAGGGTCGATTTGCCGCTGCCGGAAAGCCCCATGACAACAAAGGTTTCGCCCTCTTGCACCTGGAAAGAGACGTCTTTGACGGCGAGAACATGGCCACTTTCTTCCAGAACTTCTGCTTTACTCTTACCCGGCTCGAGGGACTTCATCACGCGCTTGGGATGGGGGCCGAAGATCTTCCAAACATTGGTACAAACGACTTTGGGAGAAGCGCTTTCAGAGTTCATACAATTTTCCTTTCAATAAGTAGAGGGTGACGCAGCGCGCCACCCCCTTGTGTGTTTAGGAGTCTTTTATGGAGTTGAGTCGGTGGGGATAGTCCAGTAAGGCTGGGCTCATGATCAAAGGGAGAGGAGTTGGGCCAGTTTTTCCTTGGATTGTGCTTCGATTCTATCGTGGATACTGTTGCCGTGGCTATCCATGGTAACGACCACGGGAAAGTCTTTGACCCTGATTACCCACATGGCCTCAGGAACACCAAATTCGAGCTTATGAACGGCGACAACCTCTTCCACCGATTGGGCGATGAGGCTGGCAGCGCCACCAATGGCATGAAAGTAGACAGCGGGTTGTTCCTGGCAGGCTTTGAGCGTGCGGTCTTTCATGCCGCCCTTGCCAACAACGCCCTTGAGGTTGAAGTAGCGGATGACATCAGCCTGATACACTTCTTCACGAATGCTGGTGGTGGGACCGGCTGCAACAAAGGACCAACTGCCATCTTCATTTTTCTTGACGACGGGGCCACAGTGGTAGATAACACCGCCATCCAATAGCCGTTTCAGCTCGTCGTGTAGGGCCTGGTCTTCGGGGGCAACGGGGTTCTTGATAAAGTGTTCGATCATGAACTTATGGGCGGCGTCGCGGCCAGTGACGATGATACCGTTGAGGGATACCGTGTCGCCGACCTTGAGGGCACGAATTTCTTCGTCAGAGATGGGTGTCGTGAGCTTAATCATAAGAGGCCTCCACGAGTTTATCTGCGAGCTGTAAATCCATGTGCGCCCGGCGATTGGCCCAGCACATGTAGGCAATCGAAACAAAATAGGATGCCGGCAGGCGATGAAGTGTGTTGATTTTGGTGCTGAGCACGGTCGTTTTGCCCCCAAAACCCATTGGGCCGATACCCAGTTCGTTGGCCTCTTGGGTAAGCCGTTCTTCCAGCTCGGCCAACTCGGGATGGGGGTTTGTATCTTCCAGCGGTCGTAAAAGCTGTTGTTTCGACTTGATGTAGGAGGCACCTCGATCGCCGCCAATGGCGATGCCAAGTACACCGGGAGCGCAACCTTTCCCTTGTGCCTGATATACGGCATCCAGCACCACCCGCCGCACTCCCTCCAGATCTCGACCTGCTTTCAGGCGGGCATCGGGAAGCTTGTACTGCGTACTGACGTTTTCGCAACCACCACCCTTGAGCAAGAGATCGACGTGGACCGAATCCTTGTCCCACTCGTGAAAGTGCATGGTTGGGAAGTCGATACCCGTGTTGTCACCACTGTTCTTGCCGGTAAGGCTGTCGACGGCATTGGGGCGCAGATAGGAGCGTTCCGTGGCGATGGCAGCCGCTTTGCGAATTTCATCAGCAAGTTTACGGGTGGAGACTCCCAAGGGATAATAGATTTCGAAAATGGGTGTGCCCGTATCTTGACAGATGGGTGTGCTCCGTTCGCGGGCGATTTCGATATTGCGTAGGATCGTGTCTAGCGCGCCTTCGGCCGCAGAACCGGGCTCTTCTTCTGCTTTTGCTTTTTCCAGGGCGTTGCGCATGTCATCCGGCAAGATAGTCGCGGCGCGACGAATCAATTCTACAAAATGATCGGTCAAATCTTCTTGATTGAATGGGTTCATAACATCGTACCTCCAAGAAAGGCGCTATCAGCTCGCCCTGACGGCAAGAACCCCCTTAACCATCAACGCGTCTGACGGCGTGAGATTGGATTCTTATCATACCACCGATGGCCAGGGAATGTATAAATTTTTTGGCTTCGACCGTTGAATCAGCGCACTCAGATTCTTCTCCGCCGGTTTGTGCCGGCAACGGTCTGATCCGGGGCAAGGGCGTGTATAGCCCGGCATGATGACGAATCCGGTGGGGGAGAAGTGGAGATGGGTGGGAAAGAGCTCCAAAAGTGGATTCGTCATCAGCCGTAAAGATGGCCGTCCGCTTAGGCCCGGCCTAACTCGAAGGTGCGTTGGTAAATCTTGATATAACCCTTGTAGTCGACATCGCGAGGATTGCCGATGGTCTGGGGATCTTTGGAGGCAAGCTCGGCGAGCAGAGGAATTTGTCCTTCACTAAAACCTAGGTCTTGCAAAGTAGGGATTTCGAGGTCTTCGGTGAGGCGGTACACGGCGTCCACGGCTTTTTCGGCCGCCTGCCAGACGCTCAAACCCCGAATATCTTCACCCAATGCCTGGGCGATACGGGCAAACTTCTGGGGTTCGCCGATGTAGTTGTATTCCATGACCGGCCCTAAAAGGCGGGCGGTGATGGCACCGTGGGGGCAGTTGACAACGCCACCGGCGGTTTGGCTCATGGCGTGGGCAGCACCGGCGCTATCGGTGCCGTAGGCCAGGCCACCCAGCATGGCTGCCATGCTCATCTTGTAACGTGCTTCCTGGTTCTGGCCTTGGGCAAAGGCGATACGAAGATATTGCCCTACGTATTCCATAGCCAGTAAGGCGACAGCATCGGTGAAGGGTTGGGCGAAGGCCATGGTGTAGCATTCGATGGCGTGGGCAAGGGCATCCATACCGGTGCCGGCGGTCACATGAGCAGGCAGGTTGATGGTGAGCAAGGGGTCGATGAGAGCCACAGTGGCGGCGATATTTGGCGTGCCGCCGATGTTGAATTTGATGTGGCGCACGGGATCGGTGATCACGGCCCATAAAGTCGCCTCGCTTCCCGTTCCTGCCGTGGTGGGGATGGCAATGAGGGGCGGAATGGGCTGGGTGATGGGGTTGGGATCGGCCCACTCGTAATCGATGACCGAGCCGCCATGCTTGGCGACAACACCGATCGCTTTGGCCGTATCCATGGAACT
>JAADFV010000082.1 GCA_013152695.1 Chloroflexota bacterium
TTGAGAAAGATGGGGGGGATTAGTGGATAACGAAGGGGATGTACAGCTGAATGCTGCCACCGGGCTCGGGCTCTTGTTTGCTGGGTACTGGCCCGAAGAATTGCCCACTGGCGACACTTTCGATCTTGTACCAGTAAGTGGTGTCGGGGCTAATGGTCGTGTCTAGCCAGCTGTAGCTCGCACCGCTAGGATCGTTGCTAGCGGGTACGGTCTTGACAGCCTTGTAACGACCATTCTCACTCTGCGCACGCCATACGACGAAGCTGATTTCGTTCTCTTCGTAGGCTGTTTGCCAGCTCACGAGCACGCCTTTACCGACACGGCTTGCTGTGAGATTGCTGAATTGGACAGCCGTGGGGGCGATATAGCCGAAGTCAGCATCTACGTAGTCTTCACCTAAACCCAGATTGACGGTCATCGGTGAAGAGGTCGTGCGTTGCAGGCCAGGCAGAGTCGCCGGCACACTTACTTCGTAAGTACCAGAGGGTAGACCCTCGACCAGATAGTAGCCATTGACGTCGCTTGTTGCTGTGTAAACATCACTTGTACTGACGTTCGTCACAGTAACCTGCACGAAGGCCACGCCCTGGGTTTCGGAGGGTTCCTGAGTACCGTTGCCGTTGCTGTCACGGAAGATGAAGTCGCCGATGCTGCCGTAGATTTCACCGAAGTTGTTGTCTACAGAGCTAGCTCCGGCACAGCCACCCGTGAGGGCCACCGTCCGCATATTGGAATTGGTGCTATCATAACCTTGGGGCTGCTCTTCCACGACGAAGTAGGTGCCAGGGCCTTGCAGTGGGAAGGAGTAGGAGCCATCGCTCTGCGTGGTGGTGCTAATCACGAAGGTGTCGAGATTGGCGTCGAAGCTGTCATCACCGTCATCCAGATAGAGATCCAGGACGACGTCAGGGATGCCATCTTCACCGAGACCTTGTTCACCATCCTTATTGGCATCGAAGAAGACGACACCGGCGATGAGATTCAGGCAGTACTGCCCTGCATCCCATGTCATATCGGGCGTGTTGGCCAGCAAGGTGAAGACATCGGTCTTCCCTGTGGAAGTATCTACATCACTGTCTATGCTGTCATCGACACCTTGATCCTTGGGGCTGAATTCACGGCCAGTCGGCAGGTCGACCTTGACGTAGTAGTCGCCAGGAGCGAGGTTATCGAAGAGATAGTGACCATTGACATCAGTGGCGGTGGTACCTTTCAAGACGTCAGAGCTATCGTACAGCCACACGGTGACGCCCTCTAAGGGAGGCTCGCCTGCATCTTGAATGCCGTTGCCGTCCAGGTCGTTCCAGACATAGTCACCGACACTGGTGCTGACATAGTACTTGCTGGCGGGGCCGGTACCACCGATGCCGCTATTCCCGGCAGTGTTGCGAGTGACGCTGATACCACCTACAGTGACGGTCACACTGGCGTTGGCCGTGAAACTTGCCGCTGTTGTGTTGTTGATGATGACGGTGCATTGGCCATTGCTATCTGTGCCTATAGTGGCGCAGTTGTCGGTTTTGTTATCAGGAGTGGGGCTGATGTCGACGCTGGGCTTCACACCGGCAACTGGGCTCGGTCCGCTGCCATCGTCTGCCATCACGGTGATCGTGAAGGTGTGCGGATCGCCGACAGCATTCGTCGCTTGCTGAGGTGTGATGCTGATGCTGGCATCCACCCATTGTTTTTCGGCAGTGTCTGAAGCACTGGCCGAGGCAGAACCGTGGCTGGTGCTGATGTTGCCGCTCCAGGAGGCAGAGACATGGGTCGTGCCCGTCGTACTGGATTCCAGAATTACCGTGCACTCGCCATCGGTCTCGGTTGTGCAGGTAGCAGCGCTCAGGTTACCGGGGCCGCTATCAATACTGAAGTCGATAGTTTCGCCGGCAGCGTCTGCCCAACCGCTACCCGTGTTGAATTCGAGGTGAGCGGTGAAAGTATGCTGGTCGTCTACCTCATTAACGGCAGTGGGCGGAGTCAGGGTGAGGCGGGCGTCGACCCAGTGTTTGATGGCCGTGTCTGAGGCACTGGCTGTGGCACTGCCGTGGGTGGTGCTGATGTTACCGCTCCACGAGGCTGAGACCTCGGTCACGCCTACGGCGCTGGAGTCCAGCGTTACTGTGCACTCGCCATTGGCATTGGTCGTGCAACTGCTGGCGCTCAGTGTTCCGGGGCCACTGTCAATGCTGAAGTCGATTGTTTCGCCCCCAGCATCTGCCCAACCGCTTCCCGTGTTGAATTCGAGGTGAGCGGTGAAAGTATGCTGGTCGTTGATCTGGTTGGCTGCTTCCCCTGGGGTCAGGGTGAGGCGAGCATCGGCCCAGTGTTTGATGGCCGTATCCGAGGCGCTGGCTGTGGCACTGCCATGGGTGGTGCTGATGTTACCACTCCACGAGGCCGAGACCTCGGTCACGCCTACGGCACTGGAATCCAGCGTTACTGTGCACTCGCCATTGGCATCGGTCGTGCAACTGCTGGCGCCCAGTGTTCCGGGGCCACTGTCAATGCTGAAGTCGATTATTTCGTTGGCGGGGGCGTTGACAAAGCCGTTACCATCGCCATAGTCAAACTCGAGATGAGCAGTGAAGGTGTGTTGATCGTTGATTTGGTTAGCCGCTTCCTCTGGGGTGAGGGTGAGACGGGCTTTTACGTAGGTCTTGGTCGCATCATCGCTGTTACCACCGGTACCATCGGTTTCTCGGTGAGCAACAGCGCCACCGCCAAAATCAATATCGGCAGCAGCATGGGCAGAGAATTGCCCGCCGCTGTTGCTGTTAATTACGACTGTACATTGGCCGTTGGCATCCGTACCACTGGTGGCACAGTTGTCAGTGACGTTATCAGGCGTGGGAGTGATGGTAACATCGGGATAGACACCGGCAGCAGGCACCCAACCCGTACCCTCATTCTTTTCGACTGTGATGGTAAAGGTGTGGGAATCGCCAGTTTCATTGACGGCTGAGTCCGGGTCAATGCTGATGCGGGCATCGACACAAGTAAACAGTACCTCATCCGAGCGGGTGGGAATCGTGTTACCATGCGTATCCTGAGCACCATCAACTATTGCTTCGTTGAAGCCATCAACGCTTACGCCGGTGACCTCGAAATGAATGGTTGTAGTAAAAGCATCGGTGGGTAGCAAATCTTGGCCGTTGGACAAAGTCAAGTCGAGCCAGGTGATTGTGCCGCTACCATTGTTGTAACTGCTTTCTTGAGGTTGTGAGCTCTTTGGAGTGTAGGTCAGACAAAGCGTATCGAAATTATCTGTGAGGGGCAGGTAGGAGATAGTAGTATCGCCGGTGTTGGTAGTCACGACGTCGAAACTGACCTGTTCGCCCACAATCAGGATGGAGCGGTTATCCGGCACTTTGAAGGACTTGTCAACTGTCAGATCGGGCTGATCACAGTTGATTGTGACTGTCCAACTGTCGCTATCCGTGACATTGGGTAGGTATGTATTGTCAGGATAAAGTGGATGTCCAACTGCCTCAGCGGTGTTGATCAGTTCTCCACATTGACCTTGACTGGGGGTGTATGTGCGGTCGAACTCGTACACCTCGCCGGGCCAGACTACATCATTCCATATTTCGTGGTCGCCGCTAGGCTCGATGAGCGCATCGTAGACGCTGACACCACCATGGAGTACCACATCACCGGTATTTTCGACCCGGAAGTGGTAGGTGATGGTTCCGCCTTCCTGCACTGTCGCGGGACCGGTTTTTTGCAGATCCACGCTGGTGCGGAAGAAGCCAAAGTCGACATCATTATTGATTTCGCCCAGGCTGAGCGTGACGCTGGCCTCATGGTTGGTGCGGTCGCCGTCGCTATCCCGGCTTTCATCACTGCCCTCATTGGGAGGACTGGCGTACCAGCCATCGAGGACTCCACCGCTGAAGTTGCTATCGGCAATTTTTACGGTGTAGGTGCCGGGAAGGAGGCTGTCAAAGTAGTAGTAGCCGCTGGCGTCGGTGGTATCGGTTGCCACCAGGTTGTTGCCACTGTCGTAGAGTTGGACGACAACTCCTTCTATGCCTGGCTCGCCGGTATCCTGGATACCGTCTACCTCATGGGTCTGGGAATGGAAGAGGTCGTGCCAGACGTAGTTACCAATGGCTGCTGTATGGAAATCGACACCCGTATAATGGCTGTAATCGGTATCAGAAATGACATCACCGCTGGAGACCGTCTCTGCCGTGACCGTGGCCAGGTTTTCATACTGCCCCAGAATTGCGGTTCCCGTGGCCTGACAGACAACGCCGACATCGACGTTACTCTCGCCGGGCCCCAGTGAGCTTATCGTGCAG
This sequence comes from Chloroflexota bacterium, assembly GCA_013152695.1. The sequence continues at coordinate 4,305 of JAADFV010000082.1, forward strand.
ATGGGGTTTTGGGCAGGAAGTTGGTCGTCGGTCACTTCGACATTGGTCAAACCGATGTTGCCGGTGTTGCGTACGAAGTAAGTCCAGGTGACAGTTTGCCCTGCCTCGATGGTGGGGCCAGGGGCTTCATCTGCGTCAACACCGTTGGTTGATTTTTCGATGACAATGTAGGCACTGCCCGAAAGACAATCCGAACCCTCGAAGTCACGCAAGGGATCTGTGAAATTGCCGATTTCGGTAGCGATGGCCGTGGCCTTATCGATGCGGTAGAGGCCGTTGGTGGTGGGGCCACTCTTGCCGGTGGTGCCATACAGCATGCCATCATTGAAGAAGCTGAGCCCCTCCATGTCCTGGATTTGATTGCCGCTGCTGTCCCGAATCGTTCCGATCTCGGTAACGGCACCGGTGCTTTTATCGATAATGACCAGCTTGTCGGCCGAGCTGCTTCCGTCATTGATGGAGCCATACATGATGCCCGTGACCGGATCGATGGCAATGTCATCGACATCTTCCAAGCCAACAATGATGCCGACCTCTACAAAATCCACCGTTAGGGAAGGATTGGTAGGATCGGGGAAGGCATCGGGGATGTAGCTGCCGGTGTTGGGATCGATGCGGAAGAGCAGATCGGGGCCGCTGCGACGAGTTACGCCGTAGAGATAACCGTTCGTCGGATCGAAACTGAGGCTGTCTACATCACTGAACGATGCGGTGGTCTTACTACCACCAATGTAGCCTACGCCGCTCCCAAAATTGTTCGGTTTGGCTGTAAATTGCCCGGTCACAAGATTGAGTGTTCCCAAGCGATAGGCATCGGCGGCATAAAGTGTTTCGCCGCCAGGCTGGAAGGCAATAGCCTCGATATTGTAGGTTCCTGTGTTTCCTACATTGTTTCCAATCGCTTCCGTGGCGCCTGTTGTGCGGTCGAGATAAGCGAGGGTGTCCTCGGCACTACCATCATTCTTCGTGGTCGTACTGTCGGCTACAGCAAAACAGACATCGGGGTTGCGGATGAGACCGGCGTCGATGTCTGATATCGTCTCGCTGTCTCCGATGGTAAATAGAGCGGTTTCCCCCGTGGTGGGATCAGCGTCGCTATCCAAAGCCGTGTCACTGCCTTGTCCCTGTGCCGTAAAAAAGTAGCCGGGAGGCAAAATGAACTTCACGTAGTAGTCGCCGCTACTCACATCAAAGGAGTAAATACCGTTGTTATCGGTTGTTGTTACGGCCTGCTCGACATCATTACTGTCGAACAGTTTTACCGTTACACCGGGAACACCGATTTCATTACCATCTTGGATACCGTCTTCATCTGCGTCGAACCAAACATAGTCGCCAATGTAAGATCCGCCGCCACCGCAGCAACAGCAGTCGGGAATATTGCCGTCAACTGAGGTTCCGCCATCGGCAGAAACCCTGCCAATGGGAATTAGCAGGGTAAGAATAAGCAGAAGTCCTATTATCAGTTGCTTGCTGTGAGATGTCTTCAGATTCAAGATAGTTGTCGTTTTTCTACTGTTCAACATGGTTTCTCTCCGTTAGAATGTACTCAAATTACTCAATATTGACTACAACATCGGTTATGACGGTGAAATCTCGGTACACTCTGGTTTGCTGTCGACCTTCGTAACATTGACATCACCATTCAATTTCTCATATTTATAATAACACTATTTTCACAAAATGAACCTTACAGTTTGCTGACAATGGTTTGTTTTACTCATAATATTCATCGTTAGGGACATGCGGCCAATCATGGTGATGGTTCCGTAAAGCCCGCCACCAAATCGATCACCAGTTCCTGCAAATCACCACGATTGGGTAACGTGCCCATCATACCGTACATGGCGGCGGAACGACGAGGTAACCCAGCTCCACCCATCCGCCCTGCGACCATTTGGGTAAGGCGACTGAGCCATCCTTCGGGCAAACGCCCTGCCTGTTCCACTGCCTTCTGGAGCAAAACATGGCCGAAACGTCGCGGAGTCCAGCGTCTAGCTTCAGCCGCACTGGCGGCGAGGTCCCGTAGGAATGCATCCACCACTGCCGCGTGGCCCCAATGCACGGTCATGTGTAGACTGGGCGGGAATTGCTGCCGGTCCAGATGCCACCCCCGCTCTTGCATCTCATCCCCTACCTCGTACACATCCAGGCGTTTGGAGGCGATGGCCATGACACTCATGTCGGGATTACTGAGAATGTGCAGATCAGGGATGGCGTTGATGCCCCGAATGAGAGCATCACGTGTGTCCATCACCTGTTTGGCCATACGCAGATAGCCATCCTCTCCCAAATAATTCATCACAGCCCAGGCAGCAGCAATAGCACCACCCGGACGAGTTCCCAGCAATGTCGGAGAAGCATAAATGCCACCCGGCCAGTCGGTGTGGGCAAAGATTTGATAACGACGCAGCGCTTTATCACGATACAAGATCACAGAGGCGCCTTTGGCCGTGTAGCCATATTTGTGCAAGTCTGCCGAGATCGAGGTGACTCCCGGCAAACGAAAATCGAATTCGGGGATAGAATAGCCCAATTTTCGCACAAAAGGCAGCATCAATCCCCCCACACAAGCGTCGACATGACACAGCAAACCATGAGTTTGGGCCAATTCTGCGATTTCGGTAATGGGATCGATCACACCTTGAGGATAGGAAGGCGCCGAACCTACCAGGAGTATGGTCGCTGGCGTGAGTGCCCGTTGCATCGCAGCAATATCTGCCCTAAAATCACTGCGTACCGGCGTGTAGACAAGTTTCAGACCAAAATAATGGGCTGCTTTGGCAAAAGCAGGGTGGGCAGTGAGGGGGAGAACGATTTCTGGGTGCTGGATGTGAGGATGGTGGTGGCGAGCCCACTCACGCGCTGTGTAGACGGCCAGAAGAATGCTCTCCGTACCACCGCTGGTCATGTTCCCCGCCGCTCGTTCGTTCCCAGCCAGCAACCCGATCATCATTGCCACCACATCCGTCTCAAAACCACGCAAACTCTTGAAAGCGCCCGGATTCAAACCATTTTCGGAGAAGAAACGCGTGTAAGCCTCCTTAGCGACCTCATAGACCTCGGGCTCGCTCTGAAATACAAGGCTGAAGGCACGGCCCTGGCGCCAATTTACATCTTGCTTACGGCGACGTTCCATTTCGGCAAACAGGGCTTCCCGCCCCATGCCTTGGACGGGAAATCTTGGGGAAGATGAGGGCTGTGACATGGGCTTTCTCCCTATAGCTAATGATGTGGCGATCAATCATCCCCTATCAAAGCACAAAGCCCCGTCCTTTGTCCAGGCGGGGCTTTGTCATCTTAAGTTCAAACACGTAATTTGTGAGGGTTAATTGACGTTATTTCCTTACAAATACGCCCTTAAACTGTCATTCTGAGCGACTTTTCGGAGTCAACACACATCAAATGGATACGAATATCAATACGAAAAGGCCCATTACGGTGCCAATTCTAGCGAAGAATCTAGCGATTTATTTACCGCTAGACCCTTCACTAGCGTTTCCTGTTCATGTCAGTTGTGCATTCGACCCGTTCAGGGTGACACATTGTGTGTTCTAATCCAACTACACTTCTGTGTTTGCACTTAG
>JAADFV010000083.1 GCA_013152695.1 Chloroflexota bacterium
GAGGTGGGTGTCACCGCCTTCGTGATCTGCAAATCGACGAGGCCGCCTGTAGGCTGGAGATAGGTGGTCGTTTCGGAATCGGTGAGGGTGCTGTTGGCCAGATCGATGGGCGTGGTAGTCGTGACGCCGGTGGTATTGGTACCGACGGTGCCGCTAATCACATCGGGTACGACACGGGTGTTGATGAGGAAATCGCGGCTTTCACCCGCGGCCAGGAGGCCAATCGTGCAGGTGACGGTGCCATCGGTGGCGGCGCCATCGTGCGTACACTCAGGGCTGGCGCCACGGAAGCTAACTTCGGCGGGAAGCGTGTCGGTCACCACGACATTTTGGGCATCAGAAGGCCCAGTGTTGGTGATGACGATCTCGTAGAAGTAGGTATCACCAGCATAAACGGGATCGGTGAGATCCACTTTGTCGATCACAAGTGCCGTGAGAGCACTGATGGTGGTCGTGGCCGTGTCGCTGTTGTTGGCAGAGTTATTGTCGGTGGTGTCGCTAAAGTATATAGCGGTATTGGTGACGATGCCGCTGACATCGCTACCAACAGTGGCGGTAATCACCATGGTGATCACGTCGTTCACGCCGACATCGCCCAACTGACAAATGCCGCGCACACAAGAGCCTTGGCTACTGGTTCCGTCCACATACGTGAACCCAAGCGGCAACACATCTTTGACATCGACATCACGAGCGACGCTGGGCCCGGTATTGGAGAGAACGAGGGTGTAACTGATGGTCTCGCCCGCTGCCGCCGTGGCAGGCCCGCTCTTGCTGATGCCGACATCGGCAAGGGTGAGAACCTCGGTATCCGTTTGATCGCTGTTGTCGGTAGTTTCACCATCGGGACTGGTCGTCGTGACTTGCACCATGTTGGTCAAATCGGCCGCTTCCGGTACATCGGCAGGGACGGCAGCCGTGATGAGAGCGGTGGCACTAACGTTCGCGGCAATTGTCCCCAGGCTGCAGACAACGATGTCGCCATTCACATCAGGTGTGATGGTACAGGAGCCACTGCTGCCGCCAGGCACGACGTACGTTGCCGCGGTGGTGCTCACCTGGAAGGGCATGGTGTCGGTTAGAACCGTGCTCAGGGCCGAGTCGGGGCCGTCATTGCTCACCGTGATCGTGTAAACGATGGTGTTGCCGGCTGTGACGGAAATCGGCGCGGTTTTGTCAACAGCAATGTTATTCAAGCGTAAAACAGCGTAGTCTGTGCGCAAATAGTCGTCGATGCCGCCGCTACCGTCACGTGTCTCCGCATAGGGATCAGTAGCGAGACTGGTCCAGGTCGTCGAAGCCGTGTTTGTGTAGGCTGAACCATAGCTGGCATTGGCATCGACCACCACGGCATAACGGATGCGGATTGGGTCAGTGACGGTGACTGTAGGCGTGATCACGCTAAAGGAGGCCTGCAATTGCGGTGCATTGATATCGGTTATGGTGCCGCTGCTGGCCGGGAGCAACTGCAAAGAACCGGGAACATAGTGCAGGCCAGCAGGGACGGTGTCGGTCACAAGCGTATTGTAGGCGGGAATGGTGGAGGTGGGGGCGTGGTGCAGGGTGAGGGTGTAGAAGGCGGTTGCACCCGGTTGCGTCGAGGTGGGCCAGACTTCCTTTTGCAGCACCAAGGTAGGCTCGAGAAGATTGACATCGCCCTGATCATGATAGGCATAGAGGTTGCCGTCATCCAGATAAGTCATATCCAACTGATTGGTTAGGCTCACGCCTTGTTGATTGGCGGCGATGTCCTGCACAACGGTATGTATCACGCCGGTGATGAGGGCCGTACCCGAAACATCCCCCATATTCCAAATAATATTCCCACTGGGATGAAGAGAAGGAGGCGTAATGATAGAGGGTGCAACCGTAGGAGCGGCCATTACTGTAGTGGTGGGACCACCAATGCCGCCATCGATATCATAGGTGAGGGTGACGACGGAAGAGAGGTAGCCCAAACCCACGGGTAAGGTGTCGGTTAGTAACAAATTACTGTATAAAGCATCGACATCGCTCAAGCGAGCACTAAAGGTAAAGACGGTTTCGCTGCCGATGGTTTGTGTCTGCACCGTAGGGGCCTTATCGAATTGGGCCAAGAGCGTGGCATGAGCAGCGGCACTGACGCTGGCGTAGACACAGCCGGTGCCACAGGAGCCAGTTGCCTCGACGGTGTTGGTGTTCTGACCACTGGCCAGGAGCTGCGCCGAGACCTGCGCCGTCCAGACCCCGCCCACAGGCAAGGTGAAGGCCGGCGTCCAGGTGATGACATTGCCGGCAATGATGGCCGTGGTTGCCTCATTGCCACCACTGCCATTCGTCGCAGTAGGCGAGGTAAAACCGCTATCAAGAGTGTCGGTGACGCTAATGTTGGGGGCAACAGCAGTACCTACATTCGTAATGTTGATAGTCCAGGTTACAGTGCTACCCACGTCAGAAGACTGCTTGCTGGGAGTCTTGCTGATGGCCAATTGGGGGGTGCCAACGGCCAGATCGGTGCTCTGGGTGGTGGTGTACGCCGGTGTCGTTGCACAAGAGTCGGTATAAGCAATATCCACCTGATCGGTGACGGGCGTGCCGGGATCGGTACAGACGCCGGTCGTGGAAGTCGTACGCACGCGGAATACCAGGATAGACTGACCGGTGGGCAGGCTGCCCCACGTCCACACCGCAGGGTTGTCTCCCGATGTGGGCGAGGTAATCGGCGCCGTGGTTGCGGAGATATCTGCGTCGTACACGTAAGGCGCGGGCAGAGTGTCGGTGAGCACCACATTCTGGGCAGCAGGACCGTCGTTCTGCATGGTGATGGTGATCTCACCACCACAGGTAAGTAAGTCGGCGGTTGTGGATGTCACAGTGATGACTGGTATCGTCTGCACGATGGCCGTATCCGTCACGGGAGTGGCCACACAGATGTCGGAGGTGCTACATCCGTACGAAGCCTCGGCCTCATCCACACCATCCAAAGAACAAATCGTGTTGTTGACCGTGCCTGTGATTGTGAAGGTCTTGGTTTCATTCACAGCCAAGGTCAGGCCCCCACCTGTACCCCAATCGACCGTACTCGTGCCGATATTGGCACCAGGACTGGCCAGGGTGGGGGTAATGTTTGTGGGCAGGGTATCAGTGACAAAGAGATTGGTCACGGCAGCATCACCCTGATTGCTTACCGTAATCGTAAAGGCAACAGTATCACCCACACTGGCATAGATGCGTTCAGGATAAGTGGAGGCGGTGTTGCCATCTGGATCACTCAAATTGCCCGCGATCTTGCTGATCGTCAGGTCAGGCGTGTCGACCAGCAGGGAGCTGCTGTCCTCTTGTGTGCTCAGAGGCACATCACACATATCGTACGTTGTGGCAGCAGATTGCACAGCAGCACTAACGCTGGAACAATTGCTATCCACCGAAAAGACAATGGTAATGGTATCTTCTGCATCCCGCTGCGACAGCACATCATACTCGGCTGTGCCCGATATCGTCGTGCTACTGTCCCATGTCAGGAGTTGGCCGTTCCCCGTGGGCGTAACTGTGGGTGTAAAGGGAATATTGGCTAGGGGCAGGCCGCTGGTCGTGCCTGTGACAACATCACCGGCGGCGTTGGTAACGGTGACAAACGCGGTTCCGGTGATGTAAGTAACATTGGTAATGGTGTCAGTAATGACAAAATTGTATTCTTGCGATAGTGCGGAGGCATTTTTCACCTCCAAACGGATCAGGCCGGATTGGCAGAGAGGGATGTTTGCATCCTGATAGTTGCTGGAAAGGAGTGCCGTCGGCCCTTTGTGGAAGATGATCTGATCTACGGCCACACCGGAACAGGTGGTACTGGCGCCGTTTTCGACCAGCCCACAAGATTGTGTCAGGCCCACATCTACCTGCGCCGGATCAACACAAGAGCCAATGCTGGCTTCCACATCGAACTGGACGCGCGCGCCGACAGGGAGCGTACCGATGGTAAACGTCAGGACTTCCTGCCCGCCTACGGTTCCAGTAACAACACTGATTGTACTGAGGAATGTCGAAGGCGAGTACTGGGTTGTCGCCGTGTATGCTTCGAAGTGGTAGCCAACAGGAAGGGTGTTGGTAACCACCGCATTTGTTGCAGCTAGATCCCCCATATTGCTCACATACCAGCGCCAGGTTGCCGTGCGGTCGTACACCGTATATTCATCGGGCGTCACGTATAGACTGAGGCGTGAAGAGCGGGTTGTGTTACCGGCGCTGACAGGGCCGGCACTGCGGCTCCCCGTACACAGGTCTTGGTAAGTGAGAGTACTGGTGATAGGGCCTGAGATGCCACAACTGCGGAAAAGCGGGAAGCTGATGCTACCATCACCGGTAATGGGGGCACTGGCTGAGAAAGTGAAGGTGGTGGTGATGCCATTTTGCGTAACAGTGACGGGGATGCCAGCGAGGGCACCGCTGTAGACGGCTGTCGTGGGTGTGTATACATCACCTGTTTGGGCCGTAAAGGTGACGACAAGATGGTCGGTGAGTAGATCTGGATCGGTGCTACCACCATTTACCGAAATGGTAATCGTATTTTCCGTACAACTGTCGATGGTGTCGGGTGCCAGACTGATATCGAGATTTCCTCGCTGCAAGGTGACATTTGTGCCCAATACGGCCGTGTTGTTACCATCACAGGACTGAGCAGGACCATTGACGGTGAAATAGGATTCGACAAATCCAGTGCGCGAGGGATCAGTCGTGAGAGAGGCGGCGCTAGCCTGGGCCTGATAGGTGATAGTGATGTCGGCAGTGCTGCTATAGACGCCGAAAGTGCTCATATTGCCGAAATCGATGACAAGAGGAGGCCCCAGCGAGGTGGTGAGGATACTCGTCCGGTCTACGCCATCGATGAGTACCTGCAATGTGCCAGGAACGACAGTGTAAGGAGCGTCGAAAACATCGGCGCCGAGCGTATCTGTGTAGATGGAGCCTGTCCAGGTGATGCCTGTCCGCACTTGTAACGTTGTCGTAAATTGCTGGGTCAAAAAGCCGAGGGTACAGAGGGCGATGGGCGAGGACTCCATGGCAAAAGTGTTCTGAGTGATATCCAAAGAATCGAGCACGATAAAGCTGGTATCGGCGCTTGTGCTCAAGTTACACTCAGGACAGACACCTGCCTCGGCAGAAACAGTATTCGTCACTGTGGTGCCGGCACCACACGTTCCTGTAGGCGACTGGTCTGGAATTGTGCTGGTGATCAACAAGGTCTCTGTGATCGTAGGATTACTTGCCGGGACATTCCAGGTAATGGTAGTTCCTGCCAATACCGCACTACCGGAGCTAACCGTGTAGGTAATATTTTGCAGGAAGTCGGTGAGGACGTCGGTGACGGTAATGCCGGTGGTATTGGTAATGTTGGTGCCGGAAAGTGTAATCGTGTAGACAAAGGTCTCCCCCGAATAAGCAATATCACCGGTAGAGTTGTCTTTGCTCAAAGAGAGGGTGGGTGTGTCGGCGCCCAGAGTCGTACTGACCTGACCCGTCGATCCTGTGGTCTGGAGCAACATACAGGCATCATAGGCGCGAGGTGTCAGTTGCAGAGTAGCGGTTCCACCGCTACACACGTCACCGGCGGTGCTGACATCGAGTGTAAGAGTGATCGTCTCTCCTCCCCGGATCATGCCCGCTACGGTACCCCCTGAATACTGTAATTGATCGCCAGAAAGAGTCCAAACGTTACTTGGTTGGGGATTGGTAACGGTGAGACCGCCATCAATAAGAACATCTAAAACCAACTGCTGTGCTGTCCCCCCCGAGTTGGTCACGGTAACAGGCATCGTGGTCGTAAAGGCACCGCAATAAAGTGCATCAGGCAACGCCCCCATCTGTACACTCACGTTAGGATCCTGTAAAAGCAGGGTAATATCTGCATCTGCCGTGAGAGGATTGGCGCCGGTGGCAGTACCATCTTCATTGCCAATTGACCAGGAAGCCTGCGCCTGGTTGGTGAGATCACCACAGGAGGCGATTACGGCTGTTGCCGTGTAAAGGGCGGCCTCACCAATGTCCAGGTCCACGGCGGTAGGCGTGGGGACCAGCTGAGTATTGGTAAGAGCGGCGCCAAAGGTATCGGTCATGATCGCGTCGTACACATTCCCCAGACCCGTATTTTTCAGCTCGACCGTCCAGGTGACGACATCGCCGACAGAGGCTTCCTGGGTAGTATCGGTCTTTGCCAATACCAGGTTACCACGACCGGTAGGTACATTTTCCTGGGTGGTGATACATGCCTGTACCGTGGGTGAGCCACTTTGCAGAGTGACAGAAAGCGGTTGTGAGGAGGGCGCATTATCGGTTGTCGCCAGCCTGAAGGTAAAGGTCAGGGTCTCGCCTGCTTCCAGGGCGTTGGCAGGGGCCACCCCGGCAAGAGGAAGCGTAAAGGCAGTATCGGGCGTCGTCGTCCCCGGATCAGTTAAGGATGGACTATCGAGATTGCTGGCAACCGTGGCAGAGCCCCCCAGATAATAAAAGCCTACGTTGGGATCCACGAGGAGGCTAACTTCAGTAGCGCTGATTGTTCCGCTGTTGGTGGCGGTGACGGTGTAGATATCACCTGCCGTATTACCCTCGCTAACCCGATAGGGAGGAATGGTGAGAACCAGACTGAGATCGGCGGTAGGCGGACACTGCGGTGCCGCCGAAGGAGCAAGAAGAGAGGTAGCTTTAGTAGGTTGTGCTGTTTCCCCAAACCAGGCCGGCAACAAACTATCTCCCAGCTTGGCTGTCGACGATCCGTCCTGTAAATCCCTTTGTGCGACCTCGCTGTTGACAGTACCGCTGACTGCGGCCGCGGCCGTCAACCATCCCGGCAGGATGAGCTGCTCCTCGCCCGCCGCGGCCATGCTCGATACAGAAGCAATATCAGCACTGGCGCTGGACGCGGAAACAGAATTTTCGGGCATGGCGATACTTGCTGGTGCAGCCTGAGCGGCGATAGCACCAGCCGCGGCTACAGGTACGGGTAGCAGCGTATTCAAGACCATACCCAGGATAGCGAACCAGTGTATTAGCCGCCACAGACGAGTTTGGCGCCGGGATAGATGGGTCTGCGGGGAACGGGACATACTTCAACTCCTCTAATAATGTGCGGAAGGGGATGTCAATTGGCATCCTGATACTCGATGATCCATTGATTAAGTCTCTCTCTTGTCAAGACGCCGATCTGCCGTAAAAGGACGCGGCCTTCGGCGTCTAAGAATAAAGTTGTGGGAAATCCCCGGACATTGTACTTTTCGGCGACGTTGCCCTCTGTATCCAGGAGGATGGGATAGGGGATTTTGCTTTGTGCCACATAAGCGGCTACAGTCCCTGCCGCCTCTTTGACATCGATACCGACAAACTGTACTCCCGTGGACGCCCACTGCTCGTATCCGGCGATAAGATTGGGTGTTTGTCGCCGGCAGTAGGGACACCATGTCGTCCAAAAACTGAGGACAGTAGGCTGACCCAATAAGTCGCTCCATGCCATCATTTCTGTACCCTCGGAGCCCAAAAGAGGCAAACTGAAATCTGGCGCCAGTTGCCCCACGGCCAGCCCTCGCTTCTCTGCCAGCACCACGGTGGGGGTGATTTCGGCTTCATCTCCAGCCGCCAATTGTTCCAGGATCGCCTCGGCATTCTCCTCAGGAAGAGAGACTAGGGGTGTGGTAATGGCCTGGGCTGAGGAGGGTGTTGGGGAAATTGGGGGTGTAGCAGTGACGATCTCGGCAATGGCACCATAGCTGATGTGAGCCTGCTCTTGGAGACGCGCAATATAAGCAGCAAGACTGATGCCCTCAGCCGCAGCCTGCTCCCGCGCAAAACGATCGATCAGCAACAGTTGCCCGAAATATGTCCTAAAATCAGACAACGACACACCTTGCGCCGCCAATGCCTCCTCTGACAATGTTTGTTCATCGATGCCCTTTCCCTTCAAGAATGCCGCCAACGCCTGCTCAACCTCCGTCTCTGGCACACTAAATCCCGCCTTGGTAGCTGCTTGTAACACCAACTCATCATTGACCAGGCGATCGAGGGCATCTTCGGAGGGTATTGGCTGGCCCAGCAAAGCTGCCATCGCCCGATCTACGCCCATGATGAGATACAAGGCTGGAGCGGCAATTTCTCTGCCGTTGATGATGGCAACGATATCGGCCTTGTCCGGTGCCCTCGCTGGCGGGGTAGGTGAGGCGCTGAGGGCCGGTGGCACCGATGTAGTGGGAACGATGGCTGTGGCAGGTACAACAGTCGGATGAAGTTCCTCTTCCGCTGCGGTCTGCCCCGATTGCCGCAACAACAAGGCAAACAGGCCGACCAACCCCATTCCCACCACCACAGCCAAAATGAGCAAAGTGAGTAGGCGTTGTTTTGCCTTTCTAGATTGATCAGGATGCGCAGGTGAGTTCATGGAACCGTGTCCGATGAGCGCGCTCCCTCTGCGATGAATGAGGCATCAATCGATGCACAGCACCTTTGATACCTTACAAACAAGCTTTATCCAGAGGGGGAGGGAATAAAACCTAAGATGCTATGTAAAGTTAAGCCTATCATAAAAAAAGTACGGCTGTCAACTCGCCCTAAAATAGGTTACTCTAGGCAAATATGGCCATGATTTCTCTAGATCCTTCGGGTCTGCGAGACCTTCCAGGTCTCGTAAGGCGAGGAAGCGAAGGTGGCGATGAGCGGGTTGCGCTAAACTACAACTTCGCCCGATCGCGGATCGGACTGAGGCGCTACCCCTCGCATCCACCCCTGCGTCCAGCACATCTGCCCCCCGCGTCCAGCGCATCTGCCCCCGCGTCCAGCGCATCCGTGATGCGCTGTGCTACAACTTCGCCCGTCCGCAGGCGAGCCAGCGTCCTTTATTCCCAATAGATTGATTTTCATGTAGCTAAGCATTTCCTCGATTAACAGAGATAATGATAAAATATTCTTTCGTGATCAACTCTAACTCACACCCCAACGGCATGCTCGACCTGGCAATTGTTATCGTTAGTTACAACACGAAAGAACTGTTGCGTACCTGCTTGCGTTCTGTTTTCGCGAGCGAGGGCGACTTTTCCTACCATGTAACCGTAGTCGATAACCAGAGTCAGGACGGCAGTCTGGACATGGTGCGGGCTGAATTTCCCCAAGTACAAGCGATCGCTGCCCCCCGCAATGGTGGCTTTTCTTATGCCAACAACATCGGCCTGAAAAGCTATGGTTTTGGGCAAGACGATCGTGACGCCTCCCCCCCTCGCTACGCCCTCCTCCTCAACCCAGACACGGAGCTTCCGCCCAACGCTTTAGGTGACATGCTGGCCCTGATGGATGCCCGGCCAGAATTAGGCGCGGCCGGCCCCAAACTGGTGTTGCCCGATGGCAGCCTGGATAAAGCTTGCCGCCGCGCCTTTCCGTCTCCACAATCCTTTATTTACCGGGGCCTGGGCCTGAGCAAACTCTTTCCTCACAGCCCCCGTTTTGGCCAGTACAATCTCACTTATCTCCCTGAAGACGAAGAGACCGAGGTAGATTCTGTTGTCGGAGCATTTATGCTGGTACGAGGAGAAGCTATTGCCAAAGTTGGCCTGTTGGACGAAGTTTTTTTTATGTATGGTGAAGACCTCGATTGGGCCTATCGCATCAAACAGGCCGGCTGGAAAGTCTGGTATTATCCTGCCGTGGTTGTCCTCCACCACAAAGGTGCGGCCTCACGCGGCAATCCCCGCGTACGCGCCGCCTTTTACCATGCCATGCACGCCTTTGTACGTAAGCATTACTTCTCGCAAACACCTCGCCCCCTTTATTGGGCAATGATCACAGGTATCGGCATTAAAGGCGGCCTCGATGTCGGCTACACCTGGCTACGCCGCTATCTCTCGCCAGGGGCAAGCTAACGATGCGACAATCTCGCCTGATTTTTCAGATTGCCCTCGTCCTTTCCGACATGGCCACGTCGGCGATGGCGGTTTTCATCGCTCACCGCCTGCAACGCGCCTTGAAGCCGGATTCGGTGGATCGCTTTTTGCGATACATCCCCTTCTTGCTCCTCTACGTTGCCACCATCGTTCTCGTTTCCTACTTCCGAAAACGATATCACGGCCGTCGCCCCAGTAACTTCATCGATAGCCTTTCCACTGCAACCGGCACTATTACCATCGCCACACTGACGGCGCTTTCGGCCTTGGTTTTCATCTTCAAGTCGCAGTTCGACTATGGCGAATTAGTACCCTCGTGGTTTCATCCTCCTTACCTGGGGATTGACTGTATTCCTCGTCAGCCTGGGACGCTGGCTGCTGGCCCGGATCATGACCATTGTGCAGGCGCATGGCTATGGCCGGCAAAGGGTGATGGTGGTAGGTAGTGGTGAGGTCGGGCGCATGCTTGTACAGAAAATCCAAAGTGCCAGCGGTATCGCCCACGAGGTGATCGGCTACGTAAGCGTCGACGACAACGTCCCTCCCCTTGCCGATATTCCCATTCTCGGTCGCGTTGCCGATCTTCCTGCCATCATCGAGCAACAGCACATCGACGAGGTCGTCATCGGTATCCCCGATGCTTCTCATCAGGAATTGGTGCACATCATCTCCCTCTGCGAGCGAGAAAAAATCAGCATCAAGGTCTTCCCCGACGTCTTTCAGATTATGGCCACCGAAGTTAGCGTCAGCGATCTTGGCGGCCTGCCTTTGCTCACAGTGCGCGATGTGGCCTTGCGTGGTTGGCGCCTTTCCCTCAAGCGCGTCTTCGATCTCGTCTTTGGTGGCATCGCCCTGATCATCTTCTCCCCGCTGATGATTCTTCTCGCCATTTTGATCAAGCTGGAATCACCGGGCCCGGTTTTTTATATCCAGGAACGCATGGGCCTCGACGCCAAGCCTTTTCCCATGCTCAAATTTCGCTCCATGCGCACCGATGCCGAGGCCACAGGCCCAGGCTGGACCACAGCCGATGACCCACGTAAGACACGCCTGGGTGCGATCATCCGCCGCATCTCCTTCGACGAGCTGCCCCAATTCATCAATGTGATTCGCGGAGATATGAGTTTGGTGGGGCCACGGCCCGAACGCCCGGTTTATGTCGAGCAGTTCCGCCAATACATTCCCCGCTACATGGAGCGCCACCGCGAAAAAGCGGGTATCACTGGTTGGGCTCAGGTGAACGGCTTACGCGGCGACACCAGCATCGTCGAACGCACCAAATATGATCTCTGGTACATCGAAAATTGGTCTTTATGGCTCGATTTCAAGATCTGCGTGCGTACCGTTTTCCGTATCTTTGGTGACCATAACGCCTACTAGTAGTCGTCATTCGTTCGTCCTTGGTCGTTAGTCCTTAGTTTATCATCTATCCGACCATTCTGATCATTTTGCCTTTTCCACCATTTTATCTTCAATCCATGGTCGACACTATTATTTTCGATGTGGACGGCGTACTTTGGGACGCTGCCACGGCCTATAACCGCTGCACCCAGTATGTGGTCGCGCAAGAATGCCTTGCCATGGGCCTTCCTGATCCACAAATTACGCTAGACGATATCGCTGCCTTCAAGCGGGCCGGCGGTTTCAACAGTGACTGGGACATGGCCTGGACCCTCGTCGTCCTGGCTATCGCCCGCGCCAAAGGCCGCATCTCCCCGCACAAAAGTTGGAGAGATTTGGCTGCTGAAAGCGGGGGGCAGGGTATCGCCTGGGTGCAGCACTTTGCAGACGAGAGCAGTCCCGATTTTACCGATTTACAGCATCGCTACGATGCCTACTACTGGGGCGCAGAACGCTATCCCGACATTTACGACCGTCCCCCCCAACTCCACCATCTTCCCGGCTTTGCCCATGTCGAAAAACCGTTGATCGAAGCCGACTTCATACCGCGTTTGAAAGCCGCCGGTATCCAGAAGGTGGGCATTCTCACGGGACGGAATCGCAATGCGCCTATGGCACAACTCGACTTCGCCGGCCTCCTGAATCCCGCAGCCGTCATCACAGCCGAGCATGGTTCTAAACCCGCGCCCCAACTTCTCGCCCGAGTGCTACAGACCTTGCAGAGCGAGACAGCGGTAATGGTAGGCGACATGATCGACGACTTACGCACCGTCTTAGGTTATCGCCAGCTCCCTCGCTCCCAACAACCGGCCTACGCCTATGCCGTACAGGTCGCACCAACAGACGAACACGAATTTTGGCGAACTGCCGGCGCCGATGCCGTAATCTCCGATATCAACCAGCTTCCCGACATTCTCCCTACCCTATCTCAAAAATAACGCTCAACAAAAGGCACACACTCCCCCTCCCAAGGAACTCCTCATGTTTCGACCTCAAACCATAACCCTTCAATGTCCCCATTGCGGCTTTAGTTACCAGGCGTCACTTCACTCTATCATCGACGTCCAATCTTCTCCCGAACTCAAACAGCTCTTCCTCAGTGGCCAGCTCAACGCCAGCCAATGCCCCAACTGCGGTCAAATCAACGCCGTGGCCACGCCCATCGTCTACCACGACGCCGAACACGAATTTTTAGGCGTTTTTATTCCCACACAACTGAAAATAAGTGAGGCTCAGCGTCAACAAACCATTGGCGAGCTCACCAAGGCCCTCATGGATGCTCTGCCTCCCGAGAAACGCCGCGGTTACATGCTCACGCCCAAAGAATTCTTCTCGCAAGAAAAAATGGCCGAAACCATTCTCGGATTCGACGGGATCACTCCCGAAATGATCGCGGCCAGCCGCAAGAAATTCGACATCTTGCAAAAACTTGTGGCCCTGAAAGACGATGATACCGCTTTTCAGACGCTCGTCAATGATAATCAATCCTATCTTGACGCCGAATTTTTTAACATTTTTGCCGAAATCATCAAAGCTGCAGAATCAAGTGACGCAGAAGAGCACAAAAAACTGGTGGAAGCACGTGAAAAGCTGCTTCCCCTCACCGAGATTGGTCGCAGAATTCTCAAACAGCGCGAAGCTGTAATGAAGCTGGAAAAAGACAGCAGCCGTAAGAATATCTTGCAGACGGTCCTCGAAAGTGACGAAGACCAGGTCGAAGCTATCGCTGTCGTCGCACGTCCTGCCCTTGATTACCAATTCTTTGCCGAGCTCGCCGAACACATCGAACGTGCCAGCGACGAAGAACGCAAGCAGTTGGAAAAGAAGCGAGACGCCATGCTCAAGGTGCTCGATGTCATGCGTAAAGAAGAAGAACAGGCGGTAGAGGCAGGTGTCAGCTTTCTCCAGGAAATCCTCGCTGCCGAAAACATGGAAGAAGCTGTCATCCAAAATCTACCCTACTTCGACTCTTTTATTCTTTCTCTGCTTGCTGCTAACATCGAAGAAGCTAAAGCACGAGGTGACGAGGTTGCTGTGCAAAAACTTGGGCAACTATGGGACACCATCACTAAAGTCCTCGATCAAGCCCTGCCACCCGAGGCCAAACTACTTACTTCGCTTCTACATGCCTCCTATCCTGACGAAACTCGACAGATTTTACAAGCACACAAAGCTGAACTTACAGATTCATTCTGGGAAAGTGTAAACAAGACTATCGAGGCACTCGAAGCAAGTGGTGACGAAAACTCGAAAGCCAGCGTTCGTCACCTGCGTAATATCGTCACCCAGGCAAAACTCCTCTAGCAGGCGTGACCGATACAGATCCAACCATTCTCCTTCTCCCATGCGCACCCTCATTCTTTACGCCTCCATCGGCTCGGGCCACCGCGTTTCGGCAGACGCCATTGCCGAGGCTTTGCGAAAGGCCGCGCCCCAAATGGAGGTAGCAGAAGAGGATGTGCTGGGGCCAGGCATGGATCTGGGGGATATCGTCCCCGATATCTTATCGGCTCTGGCCACAGCCCTCTTTCCTAGCATTTACAACCGTCTCTGGGCCAACGAACGCCTGGCTGAAATTGCCAAGCATGCCTACGAGCTTCAGCCCATCAAAGACCGTATCCTGCGCGTTCTCAAAAACCATCGCCCCGACATCGTCATCTGCACCCACGCCTTTCCCTGCGCCGTCGCCGCCCAGTGCAATGCCGACCGGGATGCTGCCGATCGATTCTTGCTGATCGGCGTACCTACCGATTATCACATTCATCCCTACTGGCCTATTGAATATGTCAGCGCCTACGCGGTGCCGACGAACACTGCTCAAGGCATCCTCATCGACAGGGGATTTCCTGCCGAGCGGGTGCAGGCATTAGGAATACCCATTCGCAATAATTTCAGTGTGCCGCTCAAGCCGGCAGAAGAGCGACAAAAACTGGGGCTCGGGCCCGAGGAAAAGGTTGTGACCATACTGGCTGGTGGGGGGAGGCCAGGCCCCTACATGGTCATCCTCCCCAAAGTCCTTCAAATCGCGAACATCATTTCCAATCCTGCCTACACCCACACCCGCTGGCAATTCATTTGTGGGAACGGTTCCCCTATCGAAGGCTACCTGCGCAATATTGCCGCAGAAACGACCCATATCCGTGTTTTTGGCTACGTCGATCATATCGAAACCTTCCTCCATGCCTCAGACATCGTCGCCACCAAGCCCGGAGGCCTCATTGTCTCCGAAACTCTCGCCGCGGGCAAACCGATCGCCCTACTCACCCTCGGCGCCGGGCAAGAAGCGGCAAATGCTGCATTTCTGCAAGACATGGGCGTTGCCCTCTATGCCGAAACCACGCAAGGATTGATCGACCACATCTGTAAGCTCCTGGCCGATAGCCGGCGCCTGCGTCAACTGCAACATCGTGCCCTAACCCTGGGACGCCCCCATGCCGCCAGGCAGCTGGCCTTGTGGGTGCTCGACCTCTATCAGCGCGAAAAAGGAGAGAGTGGCGGGTGAGCAATTCCTACCTCGACGCTGACTCAGCCAATCTATCTTTCCTGATGTCGCGCTTTTCCCATAAAGGGCATGCTTCGTAAATAAAACACAGATTGGTATCAATGTAGACCCGTACCCCAGAAGCCCAGAAAACCAGGCCGGTTGTGGGCGAAGCCGCCCCATCCCGGTTTTCCGGTTTACAGGTTTTCTGGGCTACAGATGGTCTATGTGCACAGATCACTTTCATCCTCATCGGCGAACGCAGCCGTTCAGTCGGACTGTTACGGAATTCCTCACCCCTGCGAATATCCCCTCAAAGCTCTCTTCCGTCTCCCGTCTTCTGTCTCCCCTCTCCCTCTCCACGCGGACGTACAATCCCCGCTCCTTGCTCCTTACTTCTTACTCCTTACTCCCTGCTTCTTGCTCCGAAGAAAATTCCTAGCCCAGGGGGCAAAAATCTGACTAGCAAAGTACAAAAGATTCACCCAACCAGACACCTGGAAAGGAAAGAATGAAAGTAGAAATCGTTACCACCGGCACCGAATTGCTCTTGGGCGAAATTGTCGATACGAATGCCGTCTTCATCGCCCAACAACTGCGCGAGATCGGTGCCAACCTTTATTACAAAACCACCGTGGGTGATAACCAACAACGGCTGGCCGAGGTTCTGCGCCTGGGCTTGTCACGCTCGGATGTAATCCTGGTCACGGGGGGTCTTGGCCCCACCGTCGATGACATCACCCGCGAAGCGGTCGCCGAGGCCACCGGTTGCCCCCTCGAGCAGCGGCCAGAGATCGTCGAACACTTACAGGAAATCTTTGCGCGCTGGCAACGTAAACCTACGGCGAACAACATGCGCCAGTCCTTCCTGCCCCGCGGGGCGATCATGCTTCCCAATCCCATTGGCACGGCTCCGGGCTTTATTGTCGAAACCGACGAAGGCGCGATTGTCTGCATGCCGGGAGTGCCGCGTGAAATGAAACAAATGATGGCGGAACAGGTCATTCCTTACCTCAAGCAGCGCATGGGCCAGGACAGTGGTGTCATCGTTACTCGTATTCTCCACACTGTGGGCCTAGGGGAGAGTAGTATCGATGATCGCATCGGCCACCTGATGACCGGGGCCAACCCCACTGTGGGGCTTGCCGCCCATGTCGGTAGTGCCGATGTTCGCATTGCCGCCCGTGCTGCCACCGCCGCCGAAGCCGCAGCCCTCATCGCCCCCGTCGAAACAGAAATCCGCCGCCAACTCGGCCTGGGAATCTACGGCGTAGATGATGAGACACTGGCAGGAGTCACGGCCGCTTTACTGCGTAAACGAGGGCAAAGTCTCGCCATTTTGGAGACCAACACGGGGGGACAGATCGCCAAGGTGCTGCAAGACGAGGCTCCCGACCTGACAATCACCGCCCATTGCGCCCGTTCTGATGGTGAAGTCGCAGAATTGTTGGGAATAAACGAACCGCCGGCGCTTACCGACAGCGATGTCGCCACTTCAGCCCAGCGCCTATTGGCTCATGAGCAAACGGCTATGGCGCTGGTCGTGTTGGGCACAGCCTCTGAGTCGCAAGGATTCTGGTCGAATGAGCAAGGTCAGACCTGGCTGGCCTTGGCTACACATGATGCCGTGACAACCCGGCAAGTAGGCGTAGGTGGTCGTGATGATTTCACCCAGCAATGGCTCACCATCTACGGCCTTAATTTCCTACGCTTGCAACTTCTTAAAACCTCAGCCCCAACATAGTTCTCGAAACACCGATCAAATGACCTCTTTCCGAGAAGTCATTCGCATTTTTTACAGCAGAGCACTCATCCCTGTTACTTCACCCCCAAAGTGAAAGGAAACAACAATCATGGAATACCGAAAACTCGGCCGTAGCGGCCTTCTTATCAGTGAAATCTCCCTGGGTGGCTGGCTCACTTATGGTGACGCGGTCGGTGATGAAATCGCCAAATCCTGTCTGCGTACAGCCATCGAACAGGGAATCAACTTCATCGATCTGGCTGACGTCTATGCCCACGGCGAAGCCGAACGCGTTGTAGGTGAATGGTTACGAGATTATCAACGCAGCGATCTGGTTATCTCCAGCAAAACATTTTGGCCCATGAGCGACAATGTCAATGATCGCGGACTCAGTCGCAAACACATCATGGAATCGGTGGAAAAAAGCCTGAAGCGCCTGGGGACCGATTATCTCGACATCTACTTTTGCCATCGCTACGACGAAAATACCCCCCTCGAAGAAACCGTTCGGGCCATGAGCGATCTGGTACAGCAGGGCAAAGTGCTCTATTGGGGCACCAGCGTGTGGGAACCGGATCAAATTGTCAACGCCATCGATGTCTCCGATCACTTTTTAGGCTACCGACCCCAGGTGGAACAACCCCGCTACAACATGCTCGATCGTCATGTCGAAGATAGCATCTTGAACACCTGTGCCCGTCATGGTCTCGGTGTCACCGTATTCAGCCCCCTCGCCCAGGGCATCCTCACGGGTAAATACAACGATGGTATTCCCGAGCATTCACGCGCTGCCGAATCGCACTGGTTGGACCGGGAACTTACGCCCGAAAACGTGGAGCGAGTACGCAAACTTACCGTCATTGCCCAAGAGCTTGGACTAAGCATGTCGCAGCTGGCACTGGCCTGGATCCTGCGCCGGCCGGAAATCACCAGTGTAATCACAGGTGCCTCCCGGCCTGAGCAGATCATCACCAATGTCGCTGCCAGCGGCATCAAGCTCGAAGAAGACGTCCTCCAACAAATCGAGGCTATTCTCAACGACTAACTCCGATGTCAAACTGCGAATTGTATCCCCTACGCCTGGAACGCAAGTTGGATCGGCGATTGTGGGGCGGGCAACGGCTGGCTGCCTGGTTGCAGTTGCCCAAGCCCTGGCCCCCCGATCTGGCGGAATCGTGGCAAGTCTATGCTGAGAACCGGGTGCTAAACGGCGCCTATGCTGGCCGCACTCTGGCCGAACTTTGTGAAATGTACGGCGCCGACCTCATCGGCACACTCAGCCTGCCGCGCTATGGTCACACTTTTCCCCTCCTGGCCAAGTTTCTCGACGCCAACGCCCGTCTTTCCGTACAAGTCCATCCCGACGACGACTATGCCCACACGGTCGAAGCTCACACCGGTTTTCACGGCAAAACAGAAGCGTGGTATATCCTCGATGCCCAACCCGGGGCCCAATTGATCTATGGGCTCAAAGAGAAATGTGACCGCGAGACCTTTGCAAAAGCGCTTGCCGATGGCACCCTGGAAAGTCTGTTCAACACTATCGAGGTAAAGGCCGGTGATGTCGTTTATGTCCCAGCCGGCACACTCCACGCCATCAACGAAGGCATCCTCCTTTTCGAGATTCAGCAGACCTCTGATCTTACCTATCGTGTGTATGATTACAACCGTCGGGATGCGCAAGGTAATCTTCGTCCCCTCCATCTCGACAAAGCCTTGGACGTCATTCGTTACGAACCCCCTGCGCAGGGCAAAATTCCTCCCCTCGTCCTGGAGCCCGGCCGTGAAGTCCTTGTCGCCTGCCCTTACTTTGCCCTGGAACGCCACCAACTGAATCATCCCCGGCGCTTCCGAGGCATGACTACCAGCTTCGATATCTGGACAGTGCTGGAAGGCAAAGTTGCGGTAGCAGACGAGAGCCTGCGCCAGGGAGACTCTTTGGTCATCCCCGCCTGCTACTCTCGCTACGACATCGTCCCGGAAACCAGTGCTACCCTCCTGCGCTGTTACATCCCCGATCTGCAAAAGGATCTGATCCAGCCTTTGAAAAAGCGCGGCTACAGTCCTGCGCAAATCCAACAAACCATTCGCCCCGCGCCCAATGCGTCTCGGCTTTCCCGTCAAGATTCTTAGTCGCAGTGGATTACGTAATCATGATGGTCGTCGGTGGCAAAACCGTCCCCATCTCAGCGTAAGCCTCGCATACCTGCGCGATATCTTTCTCTATCTTGACAGCCAGCATCTGCACATGTATCGGCTCAGCTCTGAGCTGGCCCCCTACATCACACACCCCGACCTTCCCCAATTTCATGACCAAATCGAGGAATGCGCCGATGAGTTACAGAGTATCGGGGAGATGGCCCGCGCGTTGCACCTGCGACTAAGCTTTCATGCCCCTGCGCACGTCCTCCTCAACTCCCCCAACCCCCACCACCGCCATCGTTCCCAGACACAGCTCAACGCCCTCGCCCATCTCCTCGATGCCATGCATCTCGGCCCTGAGGCCGTGATCATCATCCACGTAGGGGGATTGTACGGCGGTCGCAAGCAGGCCTTGGCCGGCTTCATCCGTGGCTTCTCAGAGCTGCCCGCCCCTACCCAGGCGCGTCTGGCCCTGGAGCATGATCATCGCCACTTCGATGTCAGCGATTGCCTGTGGCTGCATGAGCGCACCGGCCTACGGCTCGTCTTCGACTTGCTACACCACCAGCTTCACAATCCACAGCGCTTACCCCTGACTCAGGCTTTAGCCGCCTG
>JAADFV010000084.1 GCA_013152695.1 Chloroflexota bacterium
ATGCGCACCATTCGCCAGAATCTCTTCTGGGCGTTCATTTACAACATCATTGGTATTCCCTTCGCAGCATCCGGCTATCTCAACCCCATTATTGCCGCAGGTGCGATGGCGTTTAGTAGCATCTTCGTAGTCACCAATTCCTTACGTTTACGGGGCTATAAGCTACACTAGGCGCTCAGGCGAAATACCGACAATTTGTAACAATAACAGGTTATCGTAACCGACAAGAGTTCTGCCTGAAACAAGGCCGGTACTTGGTAGACCGGTAGAACAAGGCTGATCGAAATTGACGCTGATAACTCCTGGTTTACCGGTTTACTGGTTGATTAAATAGTTTTCATTCAGACACAAATGGGGAAACAAGAAACGAGCATTTGTGTCTTCTCTATTTGGATTTACCTCGGAGTTTCGTTGATGCGAGCGCTTTTTTTACAACATGGACAGCTTTTTTTACGTACCGATTATCCTCAGCCCCAACCTCAAGGGGACGAAGCCCTGCTCCGGGTACGCATGGCCGGTGTTTGCGGCACAGATCTGGCTTTACTGAAGGGGTACAAAGGGGGGGTATCGTTGGTGTTGGGGCACGAGTATGTGGCTGAGGTTATAGCAGCCCCTGGCCACGAAGAATGGGTAGGCCGTCGTGTGGTGGGGGAGATCAATACAGCTTGCGGGCAGTGTGAGCACTGTAAACGGGGGTTGATCACGCACTGCCTCCGGCGCCGGGTGTTAGGGATCATGAATTGGGATGGCGCTTTTGCCGAATATATGGTCAGTCCTATTGCCAACCTCCATCCTGTCCCCGCCAACATATCGGACGAACAAGCAGTTTTTACCGAACCCCTGGCTGCTGCCTATGCCGCCCTGCGTGACATGCCATCTGATGCCGGCGAGCGCATTGTTATCTTCGGTGATGGCAAACTAGGACAGTTGATCGCCCGTGTTTTTCATGTCGAAGGCTATGATCCTCTGCTTGTGGGGCGTCACGAAGCCAAATTGGCTTTGGCTGCTGCGGTAAACATCCGCACCCTCAAAGTGCAGTCCGTGCGTGAGGTTACACAACTACCTGAATTCGATGTAGCCGTCGACGCTACGGGCAATCCCCAAGCCATTTCTGATATCCTCGCCTGTCTACGTCCCCGTGGCACCCTCATTCTCAAGACGACTACCGAACAGCCTTCGGATTTAGATTTGGCGGAAGTCGTTGTCAATGAATTACGCATCATTGGTTCGCGCTGTGGGCCTTTTCCGCCGGCATTGGCGGCCTTGGAAACTGGTCGGATCGATCCCAGGCCCTTGATCAGCGCTCGTTACCCTCTCACCCAGGGAGTACAGGCCTTACAGCGCGCCAGTCAACGAGATAGCCTGAAGGTCCTCGTCATCCCTTGATTTCCTCATATCCTATCTTTCGGGCTGAGGCCAAGCCATGCTATAATCTCGTGCTGCTGTGTTTTTCGGAACCAGTAGACCCTAAAGCTCAAAAGGCCTGCAACACGATTCAGCGTAGCCGGACAGGCCTTTGTGGAGCAGTCAATCATTTTTCAGGAGAATGGAAACATGCGAAATCGCACACTCAAATTGAGCTTGGCAGCTCTTATGCTGCTGGTGGCGGTATGGGCGTTGATTGCGGTACTGCCTGGTCAAGCCAGCGTCGCCGAAAGTATTCCCGACGATGAAGTTGCTTTCATCAACAGTAGCGGCAATGTTCAAATTGTCGATCCCTCCCCGGTTACAGGCACACCCTTCAACTGGACCTCCTCCTCCGGGGGCTGGACCGATATGGCCGTCTTAGATTCCAATGGGGATGGTGTTGATGAAATCATCGCTATCGGCGGCAATCGTGCTCAAATCCTCGCGCCTTATGTACCTGGTGGCACGGCTCCCTCTTTTTCCAAAACAATCGCTGGCGCCTATCAGTTCAACTGGGTGGCCACCGGTGATATTGTCCCCGGCGACCAAGGCCGAGATGAAATTTTACTGCAACATACTGATGTGCTGGATGGCCAGACCGCCTATCGCGTGTTGATCTACGACGGTAATGCCGATGGAACACAGTGGACCGAGGTTTATAACGCTCTCTTTGGTATTCCCTGGCTCCGTATCGAAATGGGCGATGTTGATGGTCTCGAAGGTGATGAGGTTGTGATGGCGCGCGTCGGTCCCCAGGACAACCGCGACAAGCGTCTGAAGATCATGAAATACGTCTCCGGTACCAGTTTTGCTACCCTTTTTGAACAGGTCTACAATTTCCCTTGGGTGGACATGGCCATTGGCAATACCCACGACAATAATGGCACCCTCGAAGAAATCGTGATCAATCGTGATGGGGTTGCCAAAGGCGCCGGCTCGGTACCTTCTTTCCTCGTTTTTCAATACCACGCCAATAGTCTTTCCGACGCTCCCAATTCCCAGGCATTTTACTATCCCCCTTGGAGCGACATTGCTACCGGCGATGTCAACGCCAGCGGTGACGACGAAGTCTTTATGGTGCGTGACCCGGCAGGAACACCCAGCGGCGTCAGTCTTCTCGGCCGCAACTGGGGCACCGATGCTT
This sequence comes from Chloroflexota bacterium, assembly GCA_013152695.1. Next base: position 2,552 of record JAADFV010000084.1, read on the forward strand.
TCCCCAGCGCCTGGACTAGCCCTGGCATCCAATTGGGCAATAATTATCAGGAAGTCGAGTTAGGCGATGTTGATGGTGATGGCAAGGATGAATTGCTTGTCGCCCAGCCCAGTAGCTATCGCATTTACTGGGACCCCGGCACCACCATTAGCAGCTTCGATGATTATCCCACCGCTTTACGTGATCCCGTTTCGATCAAACTGGGCAATTTCGATGGCGAAGGTGTCAGCACCGAACCGCAAAAACTCGCGGTCAGCGTGACATCTCTTCAGTTCGAGATGACCCGTGGTGAAGCCAATCCCGCTCCCGTGACATTCCAGGTTACCAATGCCGGCGGTGGTGGCGCCATTGCTTACAACGTCACCCGTCAGATCGACGGCAATTGGCTGGATGTCACACCCTACGACGGCAGCACCCCCGGCACAGAGACGGTGAGCATCAATGCCTCGAATCTTGCCGCCGGAACCTATGATGGCACCATTACCGTCACTGCTGTCAATGACACGGTTCTCGATAGTCCCCAAATCATCCAGGTGCGCCTGATTGTCAATCCCACCGGACCCATGCTAGACGTGGATCCCAGCAGTTTGGTTTACAGCATGCACTTTGGTGGCGTCATCCCCAATCCCGTCGATCTTACGATTCGCAATACGGGCGATGGTGGTGCCCAGGCTTACGACATCAGCGTCACTTACCAGGAAGGTAGTGATTGGCTGCTGGTCGAGCCCATCCATGGCTCTACCGACGGCACTGCTACCGTAACCTTGCTGCCGCGTAATCTGGCGCCGGGAACCTACCATGCCACCATCCGTATCGATGCCGGTGCTATCGAAGCAAGCCCCTTCGACGTGCCAGTGACCCTCACCATCGAAGCGACAGGCATGGTCGTGACCCCCACCGAGCTCTTCTTCCTGGCATTTTCCGGCAAACCCACGCCGGTCGCTTCTGTTCAGATCGATCAGGCTGTAGAAGGCTCCGGTGCCATTACCTGGCGCGCCTACGCCGTCGAAGCAGGTGACTGGTGGAGCCAGGATGTGCAAGCGCTTCTGCAGCAAGGTGATTACACCATGCAAAAGCACGGTGACCAACTCAGTTTTGCCGGCGCCGATGGCGCTGAACTGGTTGTCGATACCTTGCCTTGGGTTTTGCTCACACCTGACCGCGGCATTACCCCCCGCACCATGCAAGTCAGTCTCGATATGGCCAATGCCCCCATTGGCGAAAGCCGTGTAACGATCCTGGTCGATGGTGGTCCCGGAACCCCCAACCGCTTCCAGGGTGTCGATATGCGTGTGCTGGTCAGTGAGGGCGGCGTGTGGCTACCCATCGTCGTCAACGAATAAGTGATCGCTTCCTAAGTTTCTTCTCTTAGTAGCAAACAGCGCCTCGTTCTCGGGGCGCTGTTTTTTTGTCCACAGGAATGAGAGGTTCACACTCCGCGATGACACCAGGCTTGAGACGATAGACCGGCAAACTAAATTGCAGGAATGATTTTCATTCGTTATACTGTGGGCGTGTGCACATACCATTGCTGTGTCTGGCTTGACTCAGATTTCTCCCTTTTTATTTCATTGCCTTATCGCCTGTGAGGCATGCACGTCCCTTTGATTGATGCTTGCTGCTCACAGATTACTCTGACTTTCTCCGTTTTCTCGTCAAACGCTTATGACTCGTCTGCTATACCTCATCATTGCCTTGATACTTGCCCTGGTGGCACAGCACTGGCTGACCGAGGGGGGCATTCCTCGTGATGCCCTGATCTTTTTTGTGTTGGGAGGCGGACTTTTCGCATGGGCAGCTGAGGCTCCACCGTCCTGGCCTGCCTTGCCCGGCCGTCGTCGCTGGCAACGCTGGGGCCTGGCGCTGGCCGTGGCCGCGGTTGTGGTAGTTTTGGCTGTGGCCTTCACGCGTTTTTGGTCGGGACAGTACGGCGGTTGGGGGTTGTGGTTATGGTTGCTGGCCGTGGTGGCCTACATGGTGGGAACCTGGATAGAAGAACCTGTTGAATCAGCCGCAACTGAGCCCGACAAAATCGGGAACTCATCTCTGCCTTCCTATCTAAATCCGCGCCTCGTTCTCATTTTACTCCTGGCCATCCTCCTCATCGCTACAGCGGTACGTTTTTATGCCCTCGATACGTATCCCAACGGCTGCCAATCGGATGAGTGTAACAACGGTCTGGATGCTCTGAAATGGTTGTCGGGTGCTCCCTACATGCCCTATGCCGAGACGAACGAGGGTCAGGCGACCTTGTTCACCTACGTCATCGCGCTGTTCATCAAGCTATTTGGTCAGAGCGTGACCAGTATGCGCATGGTCTCAGCCTCGGTGGGGGTGCTCACGGTGCTGGCATTCTATGCCCTCGCCCGTGAACTCTACAACCGGCCTATTGCCTTGCTCACGGCCGCCTTACTCGCCGCCGATCGCTGGCATCTTACCTTTAGCCGTATTGTTTACGAGCTGATTATGATGCCCCTGGTGCTCTCATTGCAGATGTGGTTCCTGATCAAGGCCCTGAAGACGGGGCGGCGGCGTTGGTGGGCTCTGTCGGGGTTGATGTTGGCTTTGGGAATGAACACCTACACCGCCTATCGTGTCGTACCCTTTCTTACAGGCTTATATTTTCTCTATTGGTTGATTGCCCATCGTCAACGCATTCGCCAGGATTTTGAGGGGATGCTCACCTTCGCCGGCGCCGCTCTTGTCGGTGTGGCGCCCTTGGGTGTGTATATCATCCGCAATTGGAATGTATTTATCTCGCGTATCAACCATATTTCTATTTTTCGGGATGTCGAGGCAGCAGGTTCATACGCGCCTTTATGGTCGAATCTAGAAAAGACTCTGTTCATGTTCAATTGGAAGGGTGACAATGCTGCCCTGAACAATTTGCCCGGCGCCCCTTTGTTACAAAGTGTGGTGGCGGCACTCTTGATACTGGCTGTTTTTTGGGCTGTGCGCTGGCTATGGAAAGAATTGCCGTTTTTGTATGTCACCTGGTTCTTGGCGATTGGCAGTCTGGCCGTACTATCGGTGGCGCACGAAGCACCCACTGCCCGTCGTCCCATCGGTTTAGTTCCGGTGATTTATCTCTTGGTGGCGGCGGTGTTTGACCAGTTTTGGCGGGCATGGATACGCGCCTGGGGGCAAAAACGCTGGCGTCCCCTCGCCGTGGGATTGACCGTAATCGTGCTTTATGTGATGGGATCGAATATCCACACTTATTTCCGTGTCCAGGCCGTGGATCCCTCAGTGTGGGGGGCTTACAGTCCGAACGAGTCAGCCGTGGGTGAATATCTGGCCACGGTGCCGGAATCGGTCCACATTTACATGACTCCCCAATACACGCATCATTCCGCCGTTAAATTTATCGGCGGCCCTCACAAAATTACCGTGCTCAACCTGGCCCAACACATTCCCTTGCGTGAGGACCCCGGCGCTGATGTCGAGTTCATTCTCGAGCCGGTGGATGAACGGCTAGTGCCTCTCTTGCAACAACTGTATCCAGGCGGCACCTACAATGCCCACCGCGATCGCTATGGCCGCACCCTGTTCCTCAGTTATCATGTGCCCCGCGCTTTGTATGATGCCGCACGGGGTTTACAGGCGGTTTACATTGCCGGAACCGATCCGTCGCAGCCACCGGCACAACGGGGGAAACAGGATTCGCTGCAAGTCGATTTCGCCACATCATCCCCCTTGCCGCCGCCCTTTGTCGCCCGCTTCCAGGGAGCACTGCTGGCGCCCAAATACGGTGCTTACACCTTCGAAGTGGATGTGCGCGGCGGTGAAGCCGCCCTCTATCTTGATGAATCGGAAGTGCTGCGCGTTCGAGATGGCCGCGAGAGTCTGGAACGAACGCTGGCGGGAGGATTTCAGGGCTTGAAGGTGGTCGTTTGGGCGGATACAGCTACCGCCACTTTGAGCGTACGCTGGGCTACACCCGACAACCCCCAACTCCACCCCATCGACGAGGGCGCCCTCTACAATTTGCCCGGTGCCTCTAACGGTCTGGTGGGTTATTACTACCATACGCCTGACTGGAGTGGCACGCCCAACTTGATTCAGCGAGACCTCTTCATTCTACCCAACAACATTTTACGCGAACCCTTCTCCATCCGCTGGGTAGGAAAAATAGCCGCCCCAGTCAGCGGTACCTATCTCTTCGCCACACGTTCCGATGATGGTTCGCTGGTGTACATCGATGACCAGTTGGTGGTCGACAACAGCGGTTCGCATGGGGCTCAGGACCGGCAGGGAACGATTGAGCTCAGCGAAGGGTTCCATGATATTCAGGTGTTGTACAATGAGCTGGGAGGGTCACGCGAGATGCAGTTGTGGTGGCAACCTCCCGGACGTAATCGCAGTATCATCCCCAGCATCTACCTTTATCCTGTCGAAGATGAGTTACCGTCAGACCTGGTTTTACCGCCCTTACCCAGCAATCAACCCCCTGAACCGGTTGTCTCCCAACCCGGCGGTGGTATCCAGCCCCAACCCGAGCCTGTTGCCCCCGCCCCTCCTGCTGCTTCCGCCCTGGGCGATTTCCCCAATGTGCAGTTGGATGTGCTGTGGACGTATGGCACTTGCGGTTCGGGCAAGAAGGAGCTGCAAAAGCCCATGGGTGTCGCTGTTGATGGCAATGGTGATGTTTATATCGCCGACATGGCTAATCAGCGTCTGGTACATCTTGATGCTACAGGTAAGCGGGTTGGGTCCTGGGGTGAGGCTGGGGAAGGTCCCGGTCAATTTACCGAGGTCTTCGATCTGGTCGTGACCCCATCTGGCGATATTGCCGTGCTCGACGCCGTCAATCAGGTGATTTCAGTATGGTTGGCAGAGGGTGATTTTGCCCGCCAATTCGGGGCGGATCTGGCCACTTACCGTCCTCGCGGCCTGGGCATCACGCCTGCTGGCGAATATCTCATCGCCGATACGGGCGGGGTACGGGTGCTTCTCGTAGGTCCAGATGGCCAGCGTTTGCAGCAGTTCGGTGGCCCCGACGCCGAACTTGGGCCCGGCCAGCCTACTGATGCCGCCTACGGGCCGGGGGATATCATTTATGTGGTCGAACCGATTTCCGGCGCTCTCTGGCGCGTCGATGCTGTTTCCGGTCAGATGCAGCGTTATCCCTCACCCGAGGCCAACACCATCGAATCACCGCATCTTGCCGTAAGCAGCGACGGTCGCATCTTTGTGACAGACCCCGAAGGCGGCCGGGTTTTGGTTTACAGCGCTGATATGCAGCCTTTGGCACAGTTTGGGGGTAAAGGAACCCAAGCCGGGCTCTTCAGCCGACCCGTGGGCATTGCCCTGA
>JAADFV010000085.1 GCA_013152695.1 Chloroflexota bacterium
CGTATTGCCTACTGCGAAAATAGAACGCTGATGACGCAGATCGAAGGGATGACGCTGATCAGAAAGATAAAAATCTATGGACATCAGCACTATCTGCGTCCTATTTTCGTCCTTATTGGCGTGCAGCCGCTCATGGTGTCCGTTCAATAATGATTCGAAAAGAACAACACCGCCACGGCAAATAAACCCCAGGCTAGGGCCGAAATCAAGAGCGGTTTATCCTTGAAGATCAATTCATCAGGGGCACCCCCCAGCCCCTTGACATGGATCAAGTAAAGATAGCGGAAAAGAAAATACAGCACAAAGGGAATGGTCAACATCATCAAGTGATTGTCGGGCACATTTTTAGCCGAAAAAGTGTACAACGAGTAGGAAACGATGGTTGCGGCCGTAATGATGCTCAATAGCTGGTCCAGAAAAGCAAGTGAATAGTCATCCAAAATTTGGCGATGGTTACCGGCCTCTGCCTGCAACGAGGATATCTCGTGACGGCGCTTTCCGAGGGCGATAAGCAAGGCCAGCAGGGTCATACAAACATACAGCCATGGCGAAAAACGTTCGACGTTCACGACAACGGCCCCGGCCCCGACCCGCAGCACAAAGCCGGCCGCCACAGTCAAAGCATCGATGATCACAATGTGCTTGAGATAAAACGAATATGCCACGTTTTGAGCAAAATATAGCAGTAAAATCACACCCAACCACTTATTCACGGCAAATGCGGCCGGTAGGGCCACTAGCAGCAATACGACCATGGCCACCCAGGCGACCTTGGGTTGCAAAAGACCGGCAGCCAGGGGTCGATTTCGCTTGTCAGGGTGAAGTTTGTCCTTCTCGATATCGGCCAGATCATTGAGAATGTACACAGCACTGGAGACCAGTGAAAAAAGGACAAATGCAGCCAGGGTTCGTAACAAAGGACCGGGCTGCACAAACTTGACATCGAACACCAGGGCGGCAAACACGACCGCATTTTTCGTCCACTGCCGGGGACGCATTGTTTTTATCAGAGCTCGCAAAGTAGACATATCGTTAAAATCGGGTTATGCTGGAGAGGTCATCGAACACAAACGTTCATCTTAGCCTGCAAATCCCGCTCGGTCAAATTCGGAAGTATGAAAAAACAACGAATCGATCTTCTTCTGGTGCAGCGGGGCCTGTGTGAAAGCAGAGAACAGGCCCGCCGCCTGATCATGGCGGGCCGTCCTCGTGAATGACCGGCCGGTGAGCAAGGCAGGGACGCTGGTAGCGGAGCAAGCCGAAATCAGACTGAAGGAAAAGCCCAAATTTGTCAGCCGGGGCGGATATAAGCTGGAGGCAGCTTTGCAAGCCTTCGATATCCAGCCTCAAGGCTGGGTTTGTGCCGATTTTGGTGCTTCGACCGGTGGCTTTACGGATTGCTTACTGCAACATGGGGCGGCCAAAGTCTATGCGATTGATGTGGGCTATGGTCAAATTCACTGGCGTTTACGACAGGATGAACGGGTGATCGTGTTCGAACGAACCAATGCCCGCTACCTCCAATCCCTACCTGAACCCATCCAGCTTACCACCATCGATGCTTCCTTCATTTCTTTGCGACACCTCTTGCCGGTGGCGGTGCGCCTGCTGGCTGAGGATGGGCACATCATCGCCCTGGTTAAACCGCAGTTCGAAGCAGGCCGCCGGCAGGTGGGCAAAGGGGGTGTGATTCGTGATGCACGTGTCCACCGTCAGGTTTTATCGGAGATTATTGCCTGGGCTCAGGAACGGGAGTTGGGGCCAGGCCTCTCCCCTGCTTGGCCCCAAAGGCAATCGTGAATTCTTGCTCTGGCTGCGCCCGGGCCACGCTGCCCAAACGAGTGAAACACTGCTCCAGGGCTTGCTTCGTAAATAGGATACAGATTGACATCAATGTAGACCCGCAGCACAGTAGACCAGAAAACCTGTAGCCCAGAACACCAGGCCGGTTGGAGGCGGCGCCGTCTTTTCCCGGTTTACCGGTTTTCTGGGCTACAGGTCTACAGATGGTCTATGTGGACAGATCATTTTCATCATTATCGGCGTGCGCTTTGCGCACAGTTCATCTGTTCCCAGAATAGCTGTGCCCGCTCCTCCTCTCTCGCCCCCCTTTCCCGGGGAAAATGCGACCTCACCAGTTCCCGAGCAGGCATTATTATGACTCACATTTTCTGCTCACTGCCTTAATTTCGTGTCAGTTATCACAGTGCAAGCGCACGGGGAACATCTGCTGCGCCGGGTTTGGCCCGATCCCTATTCGGACAGATAAAAACACGGTCTCCACACGCACTTGCGCGGCGGGCGACTTTGCTCCTAAGCATCGGCCAATGCTATAATACCTCGGTTACGGTAACTTTTTCTTCAAGGCATCCCTCGTGACAGATCTCGAAACCTTCACCCCACACCCTATACCCGACATCGAACCCACCCCGGTTCCACCCGCCGCCGAATCAGAGTCCTTGGGTGAACTCGTATGGGAGATCTTGCAAACACTGATCCTGGCGGGGCTCCTTATCGTCTTCTTCCGTAGCTTTGTCTTCCAAAACTACATTGTCGAAGGCAACAGCATGCTCGATACTCTGCTGCCTAACGAACGCTTGATCGTTAGTCGCCTGAGCTACATTATTGGCGAACCTCAGCGGGGTGATATCATTGTCTTTCAATATCCGCGTGACCCGAACCGAGACTTTGTCAAGCGTATCATCGGCATGCCTGGCGAGACCATCTCTATCCAAAACAACCATATCTTTATCGATGGCCAGCCTCTTCCCCCTGAACCTTATGTCCACTATCCCGAAATGGCCTCACTCCCTCCGACCACTCTGGGAGACAACGAATATTTCGTCATGGGCGATAATCGACCCGGTTCTAGCGATTCTCGTAGTTGGGGGCCATTGGCAAAACGCTTCATTATTGGCAAAGCCTGGCTGGTCTACTTCCCCCTCAACCGCATCCACCTCATTCCTCACCCCAACATCGAACCTGGCACATGAGTCCTACCGAAGCTGAAGTGCGCAGCCTGGTGCGCCAAATCCTAACACGCCTGCAGGATGGCGAACACCAATCTTCCGCCTCACGCCTCATCGATGCGGACACCATCAATAAACTCCCTGCCGGGAGCAGCCTCGATATTCCTGCCAACGCCATCATCACTCCTCTGGCCCAGGATGCAGCGCGGGAGCGGCGTATTCGTCTCATCCCCGCCGGCACAGCGCTACCGGCTCAGCTTAGTGGGATCGGCAGCCGCAGTATTGCCATTGCCGCCGATCATGGGGGATTCAGTCTCAAAGAGGAACTCAAACCTTTTTTGAGTGAATTGGGCTACGAAGTGGTTGATCTGGGCACAAACAGCAAGGAAAGCGTTGACTATCCCGACTACGCTTACGCCGCTGCCAGCCTGGTCTCACAAAAGAAATGCCTTGCAGCCATTATCGTCGATGGTGCGGGTATTGGCTCCTGTATCGCTGCCAACAAAGTACCGGGTGTGCGCGCCAGTATGTGCTATGACCTGAGTACAGCCAAGAACGCGCGCGAACACAATCATGCCAATGTACTCACCTTAGGCGCCGGACTCGTGGGCACCAACATCGCCAAACAGATAGTCAAGACCTGGCTCGAGACCCCATGGGGGCCCGGTCGCCACGCGCGCCGCGTCGAAAAAATCATGGCGATTGAGCGCCGATTTAGCAAATGATGATCCAAAACTACACCCTCGAACAACTTGTCGACATCATCACCCGCGAGGTGATGGCCGCTTATCCTCCTCAGGATGCCTGCGCCGTCTGTGGTGCAGACTGCAACGGCCAATGTATCGAAACCAATCCCGATGCCGCGCGCCAGATCATGGCGGCCGGGGCCAGTCGTTTCAGTGCCAAACTTGGTGCTAACAACATCGCTGCTGACCTGGCCAGCACGATCGACCATACCCTTCTCAAGCCGCAGGCAACGGAAGAGCAAATCCGGCAGCTCTGTGCGGAAGCACGCCAGTATGGCTTTGCCTCTGTTTGTGTCAATCCCACCTGGGTTCCTCTCAGTGCCGAACTCCTGCGTGGGGCCAAGCCGGTCGTGGCTACGGTCATCGGTTTTCCCCTTGGTGCCACGCTTACCGAAGTCAAAGCATACGAAACCGAACGCTGCCTGGCTCTGGGTGCCTCTGAGTTCGACATGGTGATTAACATCGGCGAATTGAAAAGCAAACACTATGACAGAGTCAAAGCTGACATTGCCGCGGTTGTCGCTGCTGCCAGAGGCCACATCGTCAAAGTCATCATCGAAACTGCTCTGCTCACTGATGAAGAGAAAGTAGAAGCCTGCGTACTCAGTAAAGCGGCCGGAGCCAGTTTCGTCAAGACGAGTACCGGTTTCAGCGGCGGTGGTGCTACAGTCGCCGATGTCGCCCTCATGCGTCGTATTGTCGGCGCCGATATGGGTGTCAAGGCCTCGGGCGGCATCCATAACGCTGAAGAAGCCAAGGCCATGATCAAGGCCGGCGCCACCCGAATCGGCGCCAGTGCGGGCGTCAAAATCGTCCAGGGGGCGGCAAAAACTGCAGTCAACTGAGCCCCACCGCTTACCCCCAACAATCCACCAAAACAATACCCGGAACAAAATCCTGTAGATAGCCACCCTGGCCCGGTAAGGAAAACCAGACTCCCATCCAGTCATCTCCTTGCCCCCGTTTCATTGTCGACAATTCTTTGCCGCTATGGGCGTCTCAGCGCCTAAAGGAACATTCATTCATGAGCATAGACCTCCGATCCTACGTCTTTCTCGATAGCCTGCAGCCCCAACATGCTGCCTTCTTGGGCACGGTCGCCCGTGGCTTCCTGCCTCTTGCAGGTGATGCCTCCCTCTGGGTGGAAATCTCCCCTGGTATCGAGATCAATCGCATTACCGATATTGCTATCAAAGCCACCGGTGTCCGCCCTGGCATGCAGATCGTCGAGCGGCTGTACGGCCTCCTCGAAATCCATGCCCCTTCCCAGGGCGATGTGCGTGCAGCCGGCCAGGCAGTCCTGGATGCTCTCGGCCTCAAAGAAGAAGACCGTCTCAAACCGCAGGTTGTGTCCAGCCAGATCATCCGCAATGTCGATGGCCTGCAAGTACAGCTTATCAACCGCATGCGGCATGGGCACATGATCATCGCCGGACAGACCCTCTACGTCATGGAAGTTGCCCCGGCAGCCTATGCTGCCCTGGCGGCAAACGAGGCGGAAAAAGCAGCCAACATCAACATCCTCGAAGTACGCGCCTATGGCTCTTTTGGCCGCGTTTATCTCGGGGGCGAAGAACGCGACATCATGGCTGGATACGGCGCTGCCGTTGCTGCTATCGAGAGCATCTCAGGCCGAACCCAACCCAGCTCTAAAAAAGAATAATCCCCATCCCTGCCACCCTTTGTAACCCTCTCAAATTTACAGGAGAACATCCCTCTCATGACTGATGCACTTGGAATGATCGAAACTAAAGGTTTTGCCGCCATGGTCGAAGCCTCTGACGCCATGGTCAAAGCTGCTCGCGTCGAACTGGTCAGCTACGAAAAAATCGGCGGCGGCTATGTTACCGCCATCGTCCGTGGCGATGTTGCTGCCGTCAAAGCTGCCCTCGAAGCCGGTGTTCGCGGCGCGGAGAAAGTTGGCGAAGTCGTTTCTGTCCACATCATCCCACGCCCTCACAACAATGTCGATGCTGTCCTTCCATTGGGCCGACCAACCGAAAAAGACCAGGATTAGCGCGCCGTAAGCTCCTAACCCTAATTCCCTTCCTAGAAGGTGAAGTATGCAAAATCTCTGGCGTGACCTCCGTCCTGGCCCCAATGCTCCCGACCTCGTCTACGTTATCGTCGAAATCCCCAAAGGCTCCCGCAACAAATACGAATACAACAAAGAACACGGTGTGATCAAACTCGACCGTGTCCTTTACTCCTCCGTATCCTATCCTGGCGATTACGGCCTCATCCCCCAAACATTCTGGGAAGATGGTGATCCTTTTGACATCCTTGTCATGATCAACCAACCCACATTCCCCGGCTGTATCATCGAAGCCAGGCCCATCGCCCTCTTCCGCATGGAAGACCGCGGTGAGTCGGATGACAAGGTGCTGGCCGTTCCCAGCCAGGACCCTCTTTTTGGCGGTTACCACGACATTGGCGATATTCCTCCCCACTTCCTGGCTGAAGTCCAGCATTTCTTCAGCGTTTACAAAGACCTGGAGGAAGGGGGTCGGGTCAATCCCATTGGCTGGGAAAACGCTGCTGCTGCCAAAGAAGCAATCAGACGCGCCATGAAGATCTACCATGATCGGTTTAGTCTGGGAGGACTTTGATGCAGTCGCTCACACCTGAATTTCACTTGTTGGAATTAGGTGATGTCAATGCCTACCTCTGGACAGGCAAAGGTGGGCCGACTCTAATCGACAGCGGCTATCCCTGGACTTTTAACAAATTGCTGGCAGAAATGGCCAGTGCAGATGTTGCACCCACCGATTTGCAGCGCATCATCATCACACACGGTGATATTGATCACAGCGGTGGTCTCACAGAGCTGCAAAAACAGAGCTCTGCCGCGATATGCTGCCACGCCGCCGAAGCAGCCTACGTACGGGGAGAAAAACGAAAAAAGCGAGCACGCAACCTGGTTGGTCTCCTTACTGCTCCTGTTTTACTCTTCGTCAATTGGCGCTACAAACCTCACATCGAAAACATCGAAGAGCTCGTGATCGAAGGCAAGCAACTGCCCGAAGGATTCACCGTCATTCACACGCCTGGCCACAGTCCTGGGCATATCGCACTTTACCACGAAGAGGCCCGGATTCTGGTTACAGGCGACTCCTTGACCCATCGCAATGCCAGGCTGGGACTACCGCCGGCCCTCTTCACTCCCAACATGGCCCAGGCCATCGAGAGCTTGCACAAGTACACTCGGCTGAAGTACGATATCGCCTGCTTTGGGCACGGCCCTGCTCTTATGCCCGACGCATCGACGCGTATTGCCGAATTCGTGCAGAGCCTCGACGCAAAATTAGCCCCAGACTGATCTCACCCCCTTGAAATACTATGCTCATAGGCAAAATCGTTGGAACCCTCGTTTCTACCCAGAAAGATGAAAAACTGAAAGGCCTTCGCTTCATGGTTGTCAAACCAGTTAACAGTGATGGCGAGCCAGGCTCCAGTTACGTCATCGCTGCCGATGCCGTGGGCGCAGGCGTGGGCGAATACGTGCTCTATGCCACCGGCTCTTCTGCTCGACAAACCATCCTCACCGACAAACGCCCTTGTGACGCCGTGATCATGGCTATTGTCGATACCTGGGAAATCGACGGTGAAGTGAAATACAGGAAGAACGCATGAGTCTCACAGACCAGCAAATCAATAGTATTGCCCAACGTGTCCTGCAACAACTGCAAAACCAAGCGACCCCGGCGCCCCCCCGAGCAGCGCATCTAAGCCACATCGGCCGTGAGGGACGGCAGCTGCCGGCACCTCCACAGGGTGGCCACGACGGTATCTATCCCGATATCGATAGCGCTGTTGCCGCCGCAAAGCATGCCTTCGCCCGCTTTTCGGCAATGACTCTGGAAGAACGCAAAAAACTGATTGATGCCATCCGCCAGGTGTCCCTGGACAACGCCGAATTATGGGCACGTATGGCGCATGAGGAAACAGGATTGGGTCGGGCTGAGGATAAAATCAAAAAGAATGTGCTGGTAGCAGAAAAATCACCAGGCCCTGAAATTTTGGAACCCCGCGCCCGCACCGGTGACCACGGTCTCACCCTCACGGAATGGGCACCCTACGGTGTGGTGGCTGCCATCACCCCCAGCACCAATCCCACTTCCACCATCATCAACAATAGCATCGGCATCCTCTCTGCAGGAAACGCCGTCGTTTTCAATGTGCATCCTGGCGCCAAACATGTCTCCAACTTCGTCATTCAGGCAATCAATCGTACCATTGTTGCTGCTGGTGGTCCCCACGACCTGCTTACAGCCGCGGCCGAACCGACCATTGCCAGTGCCCAGGCTTTGATGCGTCATCCGGGCGTTCGTCTCCTTGTCGTTACGGGAGGGCCGGGTGTGGTCAAAGAGGCAATGACAAGTGGCAAACGTGCCATTTGTGGCGGTCCCGGCAATCCACCTGTGGTCGTAGATGAAACCGCAGATCTGGAAAAAGCAGGACGAGATATCGTCTTTGGCGCTTCCTTCGATAACAACATCATTTGCGTCGACGAAAAAGAAGCCTTTATTGTCGATAGCGTCTTCGATCAGCTCAAGAGCATTATGTTAGCACATGGTGCGGTGGAGGTGCCCAGTTATCGCCTCGCTGCTCTGGAAAAGGTTATCTTCAAAGAACAGCGGGGCCCACGCAAAGCCGCCGTTACCAACAAAGGTTGGGTTGGTAAAGACGCCGGCCGCATTCTCAAAGAGATCGGCATCAACGCGCCCGAAGCCCGCCTGGCGTTGATCGAAGTCCCTATCGACCATCCCCTGATCTGGACCGAACAGCTAATGCCGGTCTTCCCCATTGCTCGTGTGCGCTCGGTTGATGAAGGCATCGAACTGGCGGTCGAGGCCGAACATGGCTTTGGCCACACCGCTTCCATGTTTTCACGAAATATCGATGCCCTCTCTCGCATGGCACGACTGATTAACACCTCGATTTTTGTCAAAAACGGCCCCAATTTGGCGGGACTGGGCTACAAAGGCGAAGGTTCCACCTCTTTCACGATTGCCAGTCCCACCGGCGAGGGTCTGACCGATGCCATTAGCTTCAGTCGTCCCCGTCGCTGTGTCATGGTCGACCATTTTAGAATCGTATGAGCCCCACCGCCCCTCCTCCAGCCCACCTACCGGCCCTGGCTTTTCTCGAGTTCGACAGCGTTGCAGCCGGTATTGTCGCCGCCGATGCCATGGTCAAGCGCGCGCCCGTGGATCGTATTGCCGCCGGTACAGTGCAACCCGGACGTTATTTGATCGTCGTGACAGGCATGGTGGCACCGGTGGAAGAAGCGGTGAAAGCAGCGAATGCCGTTGGCGGCAACAGCTTGCGAGACCAGATTACTCTTCCCGACATTCATCCTCAGGTCTTTGCCGCCATGAGCGGTGCGCGCGAGCACGAACCCATCTCGGCGCTTGGCATCATCGAAACCACGACGGCTCCTGCCGCCGTTGCCGCTGCAGATGCTGGCATCAAAGGAGCCGAGGTACATCTTTTGGAAGTACGTTTTTCCGACGGCCTGGGAGGCAAGGGCCTGGTTTTCTTCAGTGGGGAGGTGGCGGATGTCGAGGCCGCCGTAGAATTGGGTAGCCAAAGCTTGGGGCCTGGGCAACTGGTCGAGGCGAGGGTGATAGCCCAACTTCACAGCGAAGTGGCAGCAAACTTACTTACAGCCACACGCTTGCGGGTAATTCTGGGCCAGGACTGAACAGCCGGCAATGGTCATAGAGGGAAGCGATAAACAGGCGAGTGTGGGTTTTTGATGCCCCCTCTGAGCCTCCCCCAACGCTCGCTGCCTTCGCTTTTGGGGGAGTGTTGTTGCTGCTGGAGGTGGTAGTCACCCGGCTACATAACAATGCCCCCTCAAAGAGAGTTTGGCGGGGTGTGTTTGTGAAGGTAGAAAAGCGCTGGTGTCGGGTATTGCGCCGCATTACGGATGCAGCAAACGCGTCCTGGCGATAGCAAGCATGCCCTCCGGGAGGTGGCAGCAAGGATCGATGTTGAAACTGGTTCTTTTGTTAGCCAGACCCTGCGAAAATTGCAACGTTTCATCGCCACCTCCCGGAGGTCTAATTCTGGCAACGGATTTTCCGTAGAAACACGACAG
>JAADFV010000086.1 GCA_013152695.1 Chloroflexota bacterium
ACTGTAACGGTCCAATTCTGGCGCCGTAATGCTGTCTGCAGGCGCTGCAGAACAGGAAGGTCGATGCGGAGATCGTGTAAATCCCATTGCTGGGCCAGGGCATCCTGTAAACGCCCCCAATCCCCGCGATGCTCACCCAAGCGAGCTTCCTCGACCACAACATAAAACTGGCGAATGGTGGGATCGATCTCGATCAGGCGCGTGGTGGCAGATTTACGGACAATCTGCTTGTGAGAGCGGCTCTCTTCGGGCACGAAAACCAGGACATCGCCGTAAACGCGGGCTCCGCAAGCAAGACGCACATCACTTTCCCCAAATTGCTCGAGCCAGACCTGCTCTTCTGCGCTGGCAGGGGATAGGTGCTGTGAGCTAGAATGAATCCCGTGTTTGCTAAAATCGCCTTCTTCGATGCGGACTTTGCATTTACCACAGGTAAGGCGGCCGCCACAAATACTCTCGATTTCGACACCGATCTGGCGAGCAGCATCCAGAAGGGTCGTGCCTGCTTCGACATGCGCCCGCCGCCCTGAGGGCATGAAGATAACGAAAGGCCGTGTCGGTGGGGTGGTAGACGATGTCATGGAATGTGCCGAGGCAAGAGACAGCAAAAACCCAGCCCGCGGTGGAGCTGGGCATTCCGACAAGGACAAGGTTCTGGCGAGAGACTATTCTTCACTCTCAGGGATCTCGGCATCCTCGAGTGTTTCTTCTTCCTCTTCCTCTTCGACTTCCGTTTCTTCTTCCTCTTGAGGATACAGTTCTTTAAGCTTCTCCACGGTCTGTTGCCAATCGATATCGGCATATTGCGCCTCAACCGTGGCGACAACGGCTTCGGCGATCTCGCTCAGCTCTCCCTCGGATTCGAAGTCAATGGCGTCGCTCCAGTGAAAGCCGGAGGCATACTCATCAGAGCCGGTGAGACCCGCTTCCATCGCCGCGGCATCGATAGCATTGAGGTAATGCTGGGAGAGGGGCATGCTAATGCGTTCGCCCTGATCACGAACACGGATTTGAGCGGGAATGTCGTGCCAGAAAAGAATTTGATAGGTGGCCATAAGTCTGCCTCAAAGCGCGGGGAAGATGGGGTGAAATAGTATATTCCGTAAGGTACACGAAAGAAGCAGTGAAGTCAAGAACCTGGAAACAAGCCGATCGTAGCACACTCTTAAGCTGGAGACAAAGGGTTTGGTAAGCTTATGCGCGGACCCTCAGGTTGGGTGGTTTGCACGGTTATTCCATCCATCCAAAAAAGGAAGAATGGTTTGAACGATACCCTCGCGAACGGAGCGAAAGACCGCCGTCACTTCTTCATCGCTACCTTTGGCCAGAGCTGGATCGGGGAAACCCAAATGCACTCGCTCTCCTCGACCTAACCAGACCGGGCAATTTTCGGCGGCATCATCGCATACAGTTATCACCACATCGAAAGGTGTGTCGCGAAATTCCGCCACCGATTTGGAACGGCCTTGATGTTGGATACCTATCTCGGCCAAGACCTGGGTAGCTTTAGGGTGGACGTAGCCCGAAGGTTGGGTGCCGGCCGAGACTGCTTGCCAGATATCATTCAGGCGGTCATTGACGATGGCTTCGGCCATCTGAGAGCGGCAGGAGTTGCCGGTGCATAAAAATAAGACTTGAAGTTTCACACGTTGCTTCCTTAGCAGGGCTTAGCGACACTTTGGGCATTCACAGTCGGATAAGCGTTGCTGTTTCATCTTGTTGCTATCCACCGGCCCCAGGATACAGTCGAGCCAGGACAATAGCTCAGAGTCGACAATGCTGTAATAGATGTTGAGACCGCGCCGTTCAGCCTGGAGGACGCCCGCCCGGTGCAAAATCCGTACTTGCTGGGAAATATAGGGCTGTGAACGCCCGAGCTCGACCACGAAGTGACACACACATTGGGGGCCGTAGCGTAAAATATCAAGGATACGCAGGCGCTCGGGATGGGCCAGCAGCTTGAGACGAAGAGCGAAATAATCGTAATCAGTCATGATTTCTATATGCAAAAATTAGCATGTATCAGTTTACGCCATTTTCTTTGCGCTAGCCATGACATAAATCATACCAGAGAGGCGACCAACACTATTCTCTCGCCCCCTTGCCAGCCTATTAGCCAAACTGTCGAAACCTGGCTACAATTACGATACATCCTCTTCACATCTTCTAACCCACACCTCCTCATGTTTCTCGCAATTGATGTCGGTAACACCCATACCGTCTTTGGCCTGTACGACGGTAGCATCCTACTTCATGTCTGGCGACTGGCCACCAATGCCCAACGGAGCAGCGACGAGCATCGCGCCCTCCTTGCCAGCCTCAGCAGCACGGCCGATATCGCCCTCAAGGGCCATATCGATGCCATTGCCATCGGTTCGGTCGTACCACCCCTGACTCAAACCCTGGTGCAGATGTGCCAGACATGGTTCCAGCAAACACCGCTGATTATGCACAGCGATCTGTCTTTGGGTATAGAAATCAGGGTGAAAGAACCCCGGCGTGTGGGCGCAGATCGGCTCCTCAATGCCGTTGCTGCCCGACACATCTACGGTGCCCCCTGCCTTATCCTTGATTTCGGTACAGCTACCAAATTCGATGTTATCGATGCTGATGGTGCTTTTGTGGGTGGAGCCATCGCCCCTGGATTCTATACCGCGGCAACAGCTCTGGTTCAGGGCACGGCGCTGCTCCCCACCATCGATCTCAGCCTACCCGCTCAGCCCATTGGTGATGATACTGTTTCCGCCATGCGCGCCGGCATTGTTCTCGGCTACCTTTCTCTGGTCGAAGGCATGGTGCGGCGCATCCAGACTCAGCTAAACACGACTTCCTGCCCCATTGTTGCCACGGGGGGCGTTGCTCATCTCCTTGCTCCCCACATCCCCCTTCTCACTGAACACCATCCCACCCTCACCCTCGAAGGACTCCGTCTCGTCTACGAGAGAAATAACGTATGAGCACCAACACCCTGGCCGATAAACGCATCCTCCTCGGCATCACCGGCGGCATCGCTGCCTACAAAGCAGTCGATCTTTGCTCCAAACTCACCCAAAGCGACGCCCAAGTGCAGGTCTTGATGACTCAGTCCGCGCAAAAGTTCGTTACTGCTTTGACTTTCAGTGCGATCAGTGGCCAATCCACCATTACCGATCTCTGGCAATTGTACCAGGGCGATAAAATCGGCCATGTTACCCTGGCCCATGAGGCCGATGCCTTTGTCATTGCCCCACTCACGGCCCATACTCTGGCGCGCCTGGCCCAAGGTTTGGCCGATGATCCGATTACGGCGATAGCTCTGAGTACACGGGCGCCGCTACTCATCGCTCCAGCCATGGAGAACAACATGTGGGAGCATCCTGCCACACAGGCCAATTTACATATCCTCAAGGAGCGGGGGTGTACCGTGGTGGGGCCAGAAGAAGGACGTTTGGCCTCGGGCGCAGTCGGCACCGGCCGTATGTCGGAACCCTTTACCATTGTCGAGCATTTGCGTATCCTCCTGGCTCGCAACGGGCCTCTTTCAGGATTGCGCCTCACCATTACTGCCGGTGGTACCCGCGAATGGGTGGATCCTGTACGCTTTATGGGTAATCGTGCCAGTGGTAAAATGGGAGTGGCTCTCGCTCGTGTTGCACGTGACCAGGGAGCCCAGGTCAATCTGATCTACGGGGCAATGACCGTGCCCCCCCCTCTCGGCGTCAACCAAATCGAGGCCATCCGCGCCGAAGATATGCTCGAGGCAGTACTCGATTTACTGCCAGAAACCGATGTTCTCATCAGCGCCGCTGCCATCGCCGACTTCCGGCCTGTCACCACTTACGACAGCAAGCTCAAAAAGGATGCAGGCACCAAGATTGTACTTGAGCGCACGCCTGATGTGCTCAAAGCTGTGGCAGCCGCGCGCCAACAACTGCAAATGCCCAAATTGGTGGTGGGTTTCGCTGCCGAAACCGCCGATTTATTGGAAAATGCTCGCCGTAAATTAGAGGAAAAAAATCTGGATATGATCGTCCTCAACGATGTCACGGCAAAAGACGCCGGCTTTGCCGTAGACACCAATCGCGTTGCCATCCTTACTCGCGATGGTTCCGTCGAAAAGTTGCCGCTCCTTGATAAAGAAACCGTTGCTTTCAACATCCTCCACCGCATCCGGGGTTTGCTCGGGGCGCAAAGTATCGGCTGGGCACCGGGCGCAGGGAGCGTACTCTCGTGAGGGCAAAGCTTCTCCGTCCGCATACCATTACTGTGCTGGCGCCGTGCGCCGCGGCCTATCTCGATACACGATCATACGAAGAAAACTGAAACAAGTTTACCCTGGATCATTAGCGAGCTCTGGGCCCGGATCAACCGTAACTCTTGACCCGCCCTCACGTCATGATCCTTATAAACAGAAACCCTGAATACGCGGAATGAGATATTTTGTGTCGGCAGCCCAGTTTCCCCGATAATCCTGCACATTCACTCACTCCCAAGACACTATCGGAGGATCTTGTGAAGCGATTGAACTACCCAAAACAGCACGATATTTTTATTTTATTTGTTGCAATAGTCTTTTTCTTTTGGGTCTACGGGAATGAACCGAGCTTGGAAGTGAGTGCCCAAGCAGTGACCAACACTCCCACATCAACCCCAACCTCGACGCCGACACTGACGCCCACCAGCACTGCCACCCCCACAACTACTCCGACTCTAACCCCAACCAGCACCCCGACAGCCACTTCCACACCGACCCTAACCCCAACCATCTGTGCTCCAGACGCCTATGAGCCGGATGATAGCGCCGCGCAAGCTGGACTGGCCCCTATCGGCGGGCCCCTACAATCACATAACTTCCACCAGCCCGGAGATGTCGATTGGATTCGCTTCGACGCCATCGCCGGCCGTTATTACGAAGTATGGACTGAAAACCTGGTTGGCTCCGATACCATCCTCTATCTCATCGATGTCGATGGCCAGACCATTTTGGCCCAAAACGATGACGATCCAGGCCACGGTCTCGCCTCCCGTATCAACTGGAAAGCATCAACCACAGGGACCTACTATGTGCGCGTGGAGGAATACAATCTTTTGGGAAACTGTGTCTCGTACGATTTAGGGGCAATGATCATTCCTGATATTTTTCTCCCCCTTGTACTCCACACCTATCACAACCCTGTCACCCAACTAACCCCCACCCCCACAGTCACACCGACGATCACACCGACACCCAGCCCAACTGTACCGCCGCCCTGTCTTCCCGGCTGGCTGGCCAACATCCCCCTCCCTGATGCACCCAAGGGCCTGGCCATCTCTGGTGATCGGCTTTACACAGGTCTTTACAATAGTGCCAGTTTAGGAGTGATCAATACAGACACTGCCACCTATCTCCGTACTTCGCCCAGTATTGGCCAAGGCGCCAATGGTGTAGCTGTGAGCCAGGGAAAAGTGTATATGGCCAACCGCGACAGTGCCACTCTCAGTATCTACACGGCCAGCGACCCCCAGACTTACCTTGGTGCCCTTCCCACAGGCCCCCTGCCTTTTGGTGTAGCGGCCAATGGCAACAGGGTTTTTGTTGCCAACTTTGGTGATGATTCTGTATCGATCATCGACAGCCTTAGCGACCACATTCTCACGAAAACGGCCGTCGGGTCCCAACCAACTCTGCCTGTGGCCATTCCTGGCGGAGTGGTAGTGCCTCTCTTCAATGGTAACACTGCCAGTGGCGTTCGTTTCCTCGATAATGACGGCAATAATCTGGGCTTTGTGGCGACAGGCATCGGCCCCTTTGCCGCCACTTATGATGCTACGACCAATCGCATCTACGTCAGCCATTGGGGCGACCACCGCATCGTTATCCTCGACGCCACCACCCACGCCATCCTCGATGAATTCTCGGCGCCACGACGTCCTTATGTGCTGGCCATCAACCCCACTACGCAACATCTCTTCATCGTCGGTGCTGAAGATGACGATGTTTATGTCTATGCCATGCCTGCCAAACAACACCTCGCCACTTTAGCTATGCAGACCATCGGCGTCGAGCACGGGGGGCAGGGCATCGCCGTTCAGGACAATAAAATCTATGTGGCGATCTATGCCTCACAGCACATCAGCATCCTCAATGACACACCATGCCCACCCTAAACAGGGCCAGAAAAAGATTAACGCAAAGACGTGGAGACGCAAAAGGGAAAAAAGCTTTTAGCGTCTCTGCGCCTTTGCGTTAAAGTCTTCTTAGTTCCGGCTTGTCCGGGTTAGGCTTTCTCAATGCGATAGCTGTGCTCGATGGTCGCAGTTTTACCCAGCATGGCTGAAGCCGAGCAGTACTTCTCTTCAGAAAGTTGAATGGCGCGCTGCAGTTTAGCCTCATCGACATCACCATGCACAATATACTCAATCGTGATATGGCTGTAGACACGAGGATGTTCGGAAGCACGCTCGCCTCGCACGCGCACCTGCAAGTCTTCCAAAGGCTGGCGCTGGCGCTGCAGAATCATGACCACATCCACGGCCGTGCATCCTGCCAGTCCTACGAGCAGAAGCTCCATAGGACCGGGGCCGGCACTTTCTTCTCCTTTGCGACTGTCTAAAACCAGGGTGTGTCCACTGCCCGTAGTGGCAGAAAAGGTCGTATCGTCGATCCAGGTAACGGTTGTCTCGTTCATAATCTCTCCAAATAAGGTGGGAATTGAGGAAAAATATACGTCTTGCCTGGCTATTTTGTCAACACGACCAAGGCACTGATCTGATCTGCGTCTATGGCGAGGAGACGAGCACCCTGAGCTTCGAATAATGTAGCAAGGTCGGGGGGATTATAAAAGTGACTCTGCATGAGCGCCAACTTTTCCGCCAGGGCAATGGCCTTGACAGAAAGGCGACGGAGATCTGGCTCCTCGATCACCAGGCGACCGCCGGGACGAAGTACTCTGATCATTTCCGAGGCGGCCAGAGGCTGATCGGCAAAGTGGTGAAAAGCATCGACAACATAAATGCGGTCGATGGAATCAGTGTGGAAGGGAAGTTGTTCGGCGAGGGCGCGGGTGGCAAGAAGACCTTTTCGCCGCGTACCCTGCAACATGTTCGGTGAAGGATCAACTACGATCACATGGACGGGAATCTTGGCAAGCGTCTGCGCCACCCGACCAGTACCCCCGCCGATATCTAGAACCCACTGATTGGGTTCAGCTTGCAGGTGGGAGAGCAGAACATTGTGGTTCATGCGACCAAAAACGCGATCGTAGAAAGGGGCGATCCAGTTGAAATGGCCGTAACGTGATCTAATTTTCATGAATTATCTTATCCGTAGTTTAGCTCTGATCGAACTTGATCCAAACTTCTCCCTTACCCTCGGGTACCGAGAAGGTAAAAGTTTGACTGTCGCGTTCGCCGTTGCCGTCGAGTACCCAGATGGTGTAATTTCCAGCCACTGTCCTTCCTGGCAACTGATCAAGACCAATTTTATATTCGTAGTTGTATTCGCCGTTAGGCCCTTGACGTTTGCTGCCCGTCCAGCTGCGAATACTATCGGAAACTGGCAGCTTTATGCCATCTTTTTCCAACCAGACAAAATAGCTTCCCTGGGCCTCATCGTTACGACCACCATGTACGAAGGCAAATGTCAATTTCAGTTCGCTACCGCCATTGGCGGCAAAGGCAGGGCCGGCGCGCAATTTGAACTTGCAGCCATCACCGCCGATGGTCGCACAGGGATCGGGCGCTGCTGGAACAGGGGTATTGGTCGGCGGGGGTGGGGGCACTGGTGTGGGAGACGGGGGTGGGGGCGGAATATTCGCGGCGATAGGAACGCCTTCGCTCTGGCCGACACTAACCAGATTCCCAAATAT
>JAADFV010000087.1 GCA_013152695.1 Chloroflexota bacterium
CGTAATCCGGCCTTGATAAAAGTACCGCGAGCACTTGCTGGGGGCAAGGGGAAGCTGATATCGACGATCATTTCGTCGGGAGCAAGGGCTGTTTTGCGCACGCCCTGAAAGAATTGGGGAAACGAGAGCGTGCGTTCCCCCCGCACAGAGGCGAGGGTGACCTCAGCCTCGAGCACCCAAAGGGCGGGGATGGTATCGTTGGCGGGGGATGCGGTAGCAAGATTACCGGCAATAGTGCCACGATTGCGAATTTGCGGCGCCCCCACTTCCCAACAGGCGCGCTGCAAAGGCCAGGCATATTGGGCAATGAGTTCATGGGCCACAGCCTGGTTGTGCGTCACCAGGGGGCCAATATGGATGCGATCCTGTTGGAGCTTGATCTGATCGAGGCCGGGCAGGCGTGAGATATCAATCAAGGTTTGCGGTGCAGGTGCGCCATGTTCGATTTCTACCATGACATCGGTGCCGCCAGCAACCAGGCGAGGTTGATTCTGCGCATGATCGGCAAGGGCGGCAAGGGCTTCTCTCAAAGTGGCTGGAATGATGTAATAGGATTGAAGCATGGGTTATGTAGTTGGGAGAGATGAAGGGGGCTAGAAGCCGTAGAAAGAGTCTTCTTGATTTAGTTCACGATCCTGGAAATCCAGCAGGCGTGCTGCGTCTTCCAGGGTTTCGCATTGGCCGGACTCAACCATATCACGTAATACTTTCCATTCTTCTTCCTGAAGCTGACCTGTTGCCAGGCGTGTACTCCAAGATTTGGGGGGTTCATGAGCTACTGGTTTCATGACGTTTCTCCTGCGAGAGTGAGAAGAACGGGATTGGGGAGAGATGATTCAGAAACGATGGTTGAGAGCAAGGCATCATTGAAGGATATTGTAGCGCACGCCGGGGGAGAGGGCAAGGGTTTGAGACAAAGTGAGCAAGAGGGGAGCTCTCTTTTGCGCAAGGACTACCTCACGCAGACGTAGCCTGCAAATAGCACCCAATGCCCGATCTATGATAGGATCAAGCCACGATTCTGTTGTCAACACCCTATCTACAGAACCGAGGAAATTTTATGGAACTTCGCGCTTACTGGCAGATCTTTCTGCGGCGATGGTGGGTAGCGGCTGCTCTCGTTCTCCTTACGCTCGTATTGACCCTGATTACACAAAAACCCTGGCAACCCCACCCTCCCACCTACGCCCAGAGCCTCTCTTTTAGCGTGGGTGTGCGCCCGCAACCCTCACCCAGCGAATATAATTACGACGGCTATTACACCGCCCTCGCCTCTGAATATCTCATCGACGATTTTGCCGAAATTGTCAAAGGTTCAGAGTTTGCCGCACGCGTCTCACAGCGTTTGCAAGACCAAGGCATCGAGGTGGCTCCGGGCGCCATTCAGGGCAGCACCCAAACCGGCACCCTTCACCGCATTCTCCAGGTCACTATCTATTCCGGTGATGCCCAGCAACTTCCCCTCATCGCCGATGCTGTGAGTCAAACCCTCACCGAAGACGCCTATCTCTTTATGCCGCGCCTTTTGGCCGGACAGGGCGCCGTCTATCTCATCAATCGCGGCAATGTCGTTACCATCGGCCCCAGCTTACGCCAACGCTTGGATTTACCCTTACGCCTGGTTTTAGCCCTGGTGGCGGGGATCGGCCTCATCTTTTTCTGGGAATATATCGATGATCGAATCCGCACCAGAGACGATCTCGAAGCTCTGGGCCTGACAGTAATGGCAGAAATTCCCCGCCCCTAAGCCCCGGTCAGATTCCAAGACCACGACCTTTATGCTACAATAAACCTACAACTCTGGTTAAACCGCCACGAGCTTGCCGTGGCTGAGGACATTGTACTCTATGGAAATTAGAACCTATTTAAGTATTCTTCGGCGTCGAGGTTGGATTATTCTCCTCGCGGCCGTCATTGCTGGTGCTGCAGCCTTCGGCTTCAGCCGTCTCCAAGAACCCATCTATCGTGCTCGTATTCTTGTCAGTGTATTGCCGGCCCGTGCTGATTGGGGCTTGAGTAATTCGACCAAAGACCTCTTGCGCAACTTCCAAACGAACATGCTGACCCATCGCATGGCACAAAAAGTGATCGATCGGGCGCAGTTGGACATGAATACCTACGAATTGTTGTCTGAAGTGGAAGCCAATCCCGAACCGGACCGCTTTATCATCGAAATTGTCGCTAAAGACCCCGATCCGCAGACGGCTATCGACATTGTGCAAACGATGGCGCAAATTTTTGTGGATGAGCGCACAGCCTGGAATCAGGAACAGGATAAACGCGATCGTATCGATGTCACCATCGTCGATAGTGTCCGCGATGCTCCTAAATGGAAGCCCAATCCCCTCATGAACACTCTTGCCGGCATCATTTTAGGGATATTGTTGGGTGGCATCATCGTCTTTGTCCTGGAGTGGTTGGAGTCCGGCATCATCCGCACCACTAAAGATGTCGAGCGCTTCTTGGACATCCCCGTTCTGGGCGCCATTCCTTCTACTGACTCCCACCCCACGGTGGGGCACAAACAGCGCAAGGAACGCCTGCAACACTCACTTTCTCAAACATCTTAACCTGAACAGGCCTAAAAACAGCTTATGTCCACGGATATCATCACTCTCATCGACTCTCGTTCAGCGCAGGCTGAGGCCTATCGCAGCTTACGCACGAATCTCGAGTTTTCCAGCCTCGATCATCCCTTACGCACTCTTCTTATCACCAGTGCCGAACCAGATGAGGGCAAATCGACTATTCTCGCCAATCTTGGGGTTATCTACGCCCAAACCAACAAAAACGTCATCCTCATCGATGCTGATCTACGACGGCCCCGCCTGCATCACTTTTTTGGCGTAAGCAATAACACAGGGCTTTCCTCTGCCCTCCTCAACCCCGACGATCCTTTTCCTCTACAAGAAACAGAAGTCGCCGGGCTCAAGATTCTTACCAGCGGGCCACTTCCTCCCAATCCCGCCGATCTCCTCGCTTCCCGCCGCATGGACGCCCTTCTCCAGCAGCTACAGGAAGAGGCCGACATCATTTTACTCGATGCACCTCCCGTCATTGCCGTCACTGATGCTGCGATCCTCGCCACCAAAGTTGACGGCGTACTGCTGGTGACAAGCGCTGGCCATACCAAACGAGAACACGCTCAACGTGCCAAAGAACTCCTGACCAAGGTCAATGCCCGCATTGTGGGCGCAGTGCTCACCAACGCTGTTCTCGATACGAGCATTTACCGCTACTATGGCCAGGAATAAACAGCCCTCCACATCGCTTAGAGTGCTAAGTACCGACATTCCTTCTTAGGAGAAGCCCCCTATGAAAGCGTTGATCTTGAGCGGTGGCAAAGGTTCACGCCTTTACCCCCTGACCTACACCAACGCCAAACAACTGATTCCCGTGGCCAATAAGCCTGTTCTCTTTCGCGTGATCGAGGCGATTCGTGATGCCGGCATCACAAACATCGGCATCATTATTGGCGATGATGAAAATGGCAAGCGCGTGCGTGAGGCTGTGGGACAGGGACGACGCTGGCAGGTCGACATCACTTATATTGTGCAAGAAGCACCTCTGGGCCTGGCCCACTGCGTCCATATCGCCCGCGACTTTCTGGGCGAGGAGCGATTTGTCATGTTTTTGGGCGACAACGTCATCGAAGGGGGCATCAGTAACCTTATCCGAGAATTCGAACAATCTGACTACAGCAGCCAGATCGTCTTGACGCCGGTGAGCGAGCCTCAGCATTATGGCGTCGCCGAACTCAATCCTGATCGCACTATCAAAAAACTGGTTGAAAAACCGCGCAATCCTCGTAGTAACCTCGCTTTGGTCGGTATCTACATGTTCGATACCCACATTCATGAGGCCGTGCGCAATATCAAACCTTCATGGCGGGGAGAGTTGGAAATTACAGATGCCATCCAATGGCTGGTGGAGCAGGGCTACAACGTTCATCCCTACATCCACCGGGGCTGGTGGATCGATACCGGTAAACCTATCGATATGCTCGCGGCCAATGCCAAGGTGTTGGAAGAGCTCACACCTCAGATCGAGGGTTTTGTCGATCGTGATTCTCAGGTAGATGAACGGGTCACGATCGAGGCCGGAGCCGAAATTGTCAACAGCGTCGTACGCGGGCCCACCATCATCGGCAGCAATACGCGCATCGTCAACAGCTATATCGGCCCCTTTACCTCCATCTACCATGATTGCGAAATCGAAAACGCAGAAATAGAATACAGCGTCATACTCGAGCACAGTAAAATTAAGAATGTCCCCACCCGTATTACCGACAGTCTTATTGGCCGCAATGTGCTGGTAGAACATTCCGAACTCAAACCCCAGGCCATTAAACTTACCCTGGGCGACAATTCACGACTAGGACTCATCTAACGTTTTGCCCGCTTCTCTCCCTGACCTAGCCGCGCATCTGGCCCAACCCTTTCGTTATTGGCCCTGTCAAAGTCTGGCAGCATCTTTCGCCCATATCTCCTTTGTTCCCGCCTACCGCGTCCCCGCGCACGGCGATGCCCGCCGTCGTATCCAGCGCTTAGCCGATGCCATCGCCATTCTTGCCGAACGCCTGCACCGCCTGCAAAAAGCTCTGGCCTACTGGCGTCATTTCGATGCCAGCGCCTATTTCGATCTCCGACCCGCACAAACACGCGCCATCGTTCGTTTCGAGCGTTTAGGGGCAGTCATCGATGTCACCCTTTATGCCGATCTGCTTTCTCCTGCCTTTCGTGTAGCAGAGCGTTTCTGGGGTGAATCCTACTGTCCCGCTTACTACGCTGCGACCGAATCCCCTACCGACATCTTTACGCAAGACTTCCGCCTGCATACCCAACCCACCATGCAAGAGTATCTTCGCTCTGCCCAGGAAGAAATTGCTGCTGTCGGAAATCTTCTCTTTCAACGAGGGGATATTACTTTTCTTGCCGCGGCCGCTGCACCCGACGAACGCCAGCGGCATATCACGCACCTGTCCCTGGCCGATAACGATCTCTTCCCTTCTTTCCTTCATCTTCCCACCCTCACCCTTAGCCGAAGCTTTGACCTCTTGGAAATAGGATACACTTCCCGATGAAGAATTTTCTGATCACCGGTGGCGCTGGTTTTATTGGCGCCAATTTCGTCCATCACCTCCTTGCCACCTATCCCGACTACCGCGTCGTGGTTTTCGATAAACTTACCTATGCGGGTAATCTCAATAATCTGGCCGATGTCAGCGACGATCCTCGCTACACCTTCGTTCGCGGCGACATCTGTGATGCTCAGGCGGTGGAAACGGTGATTCGCGAGCATAGCATCGACACCATCGTCAATTTTGCAGCCGAAACCCATGTGGACCGTTCCATCATGGAGCCCGACGCCTTCATTCGTACCGATGTCATCGGCACTCACGTTTTACTTGAGGCCGCACGTAAACTGGGCCTGGAG
Organism: Chloroflexota bacterium; assembly: GCA_013152695.1. The sequence continues at coordinate 5,437 of JAADFV010000087.1, forward strand.
CGTTACCACCAGATTTCTACCGACGAGGTCTACGGGCACATCCCCGCCGGCTACTCCTCGCGCGAAACCGATCCCGTGGCGCCTCGCAGTCCCTATTCGGCCAGCAAAGCCAGTGGTGATCTCCTCGTCCTTTCCTACTGGGTCACCTACCAATTGCCGGTGACTATTACGCGCGGGGCCAACAACATTGGCCCCTACCAATATCCCGAAAAGGTTGTCCCCCTCTTCGTGACCAATGCCCTCGAAGGCAAACCCCTGCCTGTATATGGCGATGGTCGCCAGATGCGCGATTACCAATGGGTGGGAGATCACTGCCAGGGCATTGATGTCGTCATTCATCATGGCCAATTGGGGGAGATCTACAATGTGGGTACAGGGCAAGAAATGGAGAATCTACGCATGGTCGAGATCCTCTTGGATGAACTCGGTGCCCCTCGTAGCCTGATTCAGCATGTCGAAGACCGCCCTGGCCATGACCGACGTTACTCCCTCAATGTCGATAAACTCAAAGCCCTGGGCTGGCAACCGCAACATGATTGTGAAACAGCCATCCGCCGCACCGTACGCTGGTATGTGGATAACGAATGGTGGTGGCGACCTCTCAAAGATGGCGAGTTCAAAAAATACTACCAACGCTTATACGGTAATCGCAAAAAGATTTCTGTTCCCTCCTAAACACCTCTTATGCTGCAATCCTGGCGTCATTGGCTCCAACACAAGCGTTTACAAACGCCTCTGGCCATTCTCAGCGAGACTTACCGGCCCCTGGCCTTTTTCGCAGAAGAGCTTCTCTCTGCGGCAGAACCCTTTTTGCCAGATACCCTCACTCATCCGCAGCAAACACCTCCAGAAAGCACTGATTTATCGCCGGGAGAAGACAAAACATGGCCTGGCTGAACCATCTTTCTCTCGCCGATTGGGTGAGTCTTGCCTTGCCTCTGTTGGCTCTTCTCTTGTGGCTGTTCGAATACTTTTATCGCCGGACCTCAGGCCAGGCGCGGCCCGATAATGACCCTGAGAAGTTGCTTCTTTCCCTCAATAGTGGGCTCAGTTATGCCCCCGAGTCCCTTGGCGACGATGCCATCAACCAGCGGACAAACCAGCCTGTTCAGTTTTTGCTGCACAACCGCAGTCAATTCATTGGCCCAGATGCTCCCGCTACCGCCATGCAACTTCTGGACCCCAAAGCTCCCTACGACGTTTTGAACGGCTACGTTCCTGCCGATCTCATTGCCTTGGCAGATACCGGCTATGATTTGCCGACTACAGCTACGCTTGATCCTGCCAGTTTGCCCCTCACCGCCACCGTACAACCTCAAGCCCCCTGGCTCGACGAAAGTTTGCCGGACTTCTCTTCTCGCAGCAAACAATTTATGCGCTTATTTATTGCCATACTCATGCTGGCACCGCTGATCTATCGCCTCATCTTTCCGTGATCCAAACTTGATCATGACCCTCGAACGCGCCATTGCCTTTTGGTTGGGCATCCTCACGGCAATTATTCTTTTTTTGCAATATTTCTTGCCTACAACTTGGTTGAGCAATTTGGCCCAGCCCTTTCTGTTTTGGATTATTGCTTTGACGGCGACAGCACTTGTATTGGCTGCAGCCAACCTCTGGTTCAAACATCTACGCAGAATTCCCGATAGTATCAGCAGCACTTTGCTTGTGGCTGGATTTAGCGTAGCCTTGGTGGCCGGCCTTCTCCCTAACGGCTTCGAGGCCGGCTTGGGACAATGGATTTATCGGTGGTTGATTGCACCTGGCCTGGCGGCCCTGTTTGCTTTATTGCCCATTTTCCTCGCCTATGCGCTCTACCGGCATCTGCAACTACGCAGTGTTGGCTCTGTTTTATTGGCGCTCTCCCTGGTGCTGGTACTTTTGGGGCAAACCCCGCTCATCGCTGAACGTGTTCCCGTCCTGGCTGCTCTCCGTCATGACATTCTCATTGGCCCCGCGGCTGTGGCCTTTCGGGCCTTGATCATCCTTCTGGCTCTGGGACTTACTCTCAATATTTGGGCGCGACTGCGCAACATCATTTATGATCTGTCCTGAATGCGGGCATGAGAATCCCACCGATGCTGAGACCTGCCTTCACTGTGGCCAAGCGCTGCTCGAAGAACAACTACCGCGGCCGCGTTTATTAGCGCATATTCAGGGGTTGATTCCGCCAGAGCCCATTATCAGCACCGGACAATTGGGAGTGGGGCGAGCACCCGCTGCTCCTGCCTTGATTGTGGGGGGAGTAGAGCGTACGGGTGGAGAAGGCGAAGGTGTAGAAGCTGCTCTCCCAGAAGAGCCCGAAATTCCGTCCGAATTGACACCTGGATCCGAGCCTGTGCTCCCCGACGAGGTCATTACGGGTAAGGCCGAAAAAGAGGCAGAGCC
>JAADFV010000088.1 GCA_013152695.1 Chloroflexota bacterium
CGAGGGCCGCATCACTGAGGTTGAAAATCCACTGATGAATAGACTCTTCCCAGCCAGTCGCATCGCTGTCAAGGATGAGAGGAGACTCTTGGCTGAAGATTTCTTCCGGTGCAAAGGAGCGGAAGGGAGCCACGGCGGCCTCGTAATCGCCAAAGAAGAGATATTGCAGGATGGGGAAGACGAGCTCTGTGCCCTGCAAAGGCTCTTTTTTTTCTTCGCCGTTGAGACGCACGAGGATGATATTCCAGGCAACGGTGTCGTTTGCCGCCTGCGCATTGGCTTTTTCCAGGTCGGGGAGTAAAGCGAGGGCGTCTTTCCAGAGGCCGGCTTCGGCAAGAGTGACGACTTTGTTGTTCAAGGCAAGAAGTTCGGCGGGGGCGCTATCATCCAGACGTTCGAGGTTTAGCGGCACCATGGCATGACCATCCCAACGCAAAACTTCAGTGTCAGGATAGCGTAGGCCGCAGGCGTAGCAAAATACATAATAATCCGTGGCATCCAGCAGCACTTCGCCGATGCCATCACCGTTGAGATCGGCAACATTGCCAGCCCCGGGGCCAGAGCTAAAGCCGGTAGCCTCGGTTTGAAGCTTGTTGTCGGCAAAACGTAGCAGGCGGTAAGCACCACTGTGGGCGCCGAGGCCGGCATGGATTTGTAACCAGACTTCACCAGGAACCACAGTGACTTGTTCCACGCCATCTTCGTTCAGGTAATCGGCACCGGGGTCGTCGGGATTGTCCGGATCGGCGAGGGGCGTCTGGGCGAGAAGCTGCCAACCGTCGTCGCTGCGAGTGTAGATGGCAAGAATGTGGGGAGAATCATGCTCGCCACCAAAAGTGCGCATACCCGTCGTGTAGACGGCCCAGAGGGGTGGCGTTGTGTTTTGCAGGGGGAGAATAGCGGGGGGAGCAAAGCCCGGGCCTTCACCTTCGTCTGCGAGAGTTATGCCGGTGTCATTTACAAATTGCCGCCGGAGCTGGTTCATCTCCAAAGCCGCGGCCGTGGCGCCCCAACGGAGGAGAATTGGGCCCTCTGTTGGTAAGGAGAGAGCGAGGGGCTGCGGCGGACGTTCGTCGGTGTAGAGCCAGAGCACGGTGGCGGGCGTATCGGTGGCGGGCTGAGTAACGATCACTGCCCCCTGTCCTCCGGTTGCCCAAAGCACCTCTTGCAGGATGTAGGCATCGCTATGCAGGACAACGCGATCGCTGATGCCGTCGAGATCGGTGCTGACCATCTGCAGAGGAATCGTTCCGGAAGCAGCATTGTACTCGGCAGTACTGACGGTGGCCTGAAAGCTCAGCAAGCGTCCCTGGGGCGCGGGTTGGGCCCAGGCGACCAGGGGTAGGGTGTCACTACCCGGCGTCATGGCGATAAGGTGCTCTTCACTGCCATCCCAGGTGGTGTAGCGCCGCAAACCGGGAACGTGACGGGGGCCGTAAAAGGGGTCTGCAACGTAGATAAACTGCCCGTCGAAGCTCCAGGAAGGATGACAGCAGGCACTACCCAATTCCACAACAGATTCGCGATTGACGCTGTTGATTTGTAGGGTACCTGTGGTGGTGTAGAAGGCGCGAGTGATGAGGAGTCTACTGCCATCTGGCGACCAACTATTGGGGAAATAGGTACCCGCACCAGGGCCGGGATCGTCGTCAGCCTGCACCATTCGGGTCGAGGCATCTCTCAGGCGGATGACCTGAACCCCACCGAGAGCAAAGGCCAGGCGTTCTCCGCGGGGAGAAAAGCGGAGGGAATGGATCTGATCTGGGCCGGAATCAGCGGCGGGAAGATCGGGGCCATCGAAGAGAAGGGTGGCTGTGCCGCCGACCTCATCGATCAAGTAGATATCGTTGCCACTGACATAGGCGAGCTGCCCCGTGGTGGTGGAGACGTCGAAATCTGTTACTGGATCAGTAGCAGAAGTCACCATTGTGGGGCCGCTACCATCCTCTTCCAGGCGCATCACCTGGCCCGAAGAGCTGAGATAATAAAGCGGTGCTGGTAAATCAGGGGCAGGAGTGGGTGTGGCGGTCGGAGGGAGTGGGCTCGGGGTGGCAGTCGGAGGTAGAGGTGTGGCTGTTGCCGGTGCAGCGGTAGGGGTGGGAGGAAGAGGGGTGGCCGTGGTAGCATTGTTGCAGGCGCTGAGCAAGGCTAATAGCAAGAGCAAGCTAAGGATGACCAGGTGCTTACTTTGGGGGCGTACGGCAGGACGGGCAATGTTCATGAAAACCTCCGAAATGGCCAAGTACTCAGCAAAATATGAGATATTTCCTCTGATCGAAGTGAAGAATCATTACTTCACCGAGGCTAGATTCTTCGTTTCAGTTAGAATGACGACCGGTACCACACCTGGCTGAGCACTAGGGTGATAGAGAACAGATGAGATGTCGCGTTCATGGTAAAAGTGCAGATAACACAAATGCACCCACGCCTTGCAGAACCAGGGCACCGCTCCACAACATGAGCGCGGCCAGGCGTTGGCGTGGATACAAGAATAGTCCCAAGAGCGTGTTGGTGAACCAGATCAAGGCGAGGATGATGGGTAAGATAAAGAGTGCCCGGCGGGGGCCAAAACGGTCAGGATTACCGGCAGCATTGAAGTGAAGGGCCACATCGGCCGGCAAAGAGGGGAATTGCCAGACCAGGTACAAACTGATCCCCAGCAAGAAAACTGCTCCCAGACCGATCAGGAGTTGCGGCGTACGCTGCTGCCAGAACCAATATTGGCGCCAGGGTGCCACCTGATGGCGGGGATCGACCTGGCGGGCGGGGCCCAGTTCTTGATGGGCGGCAACTGCCCGCATGAAGGCTTCTGGCTCAGCCGGTGAAACGAGAATGGTACCCTGGCGGCTGGTGTGAATGGCCAGGCATTGGTGGGGAGGGTGTGTGGCAAGGATAGCGGGTTGGTTTTCTGGAGCCAACCAGGGTGAGGGCCATCGCCACCAGTGGTAGCGACGACTTGTCTTGCCGGAAAATGGCCGGATGTCCTGAATGTCTGGCAGGGGGATGATGGTTTCGCTCGTGGCAGTAACAAGATGTACTGCGTCACGGCTTACTCGATATTGCAGGCTGGTAAGCAAGCGAATACGATATCCCAGCCAGCCAACTAATCCCCACAAGAAAGCAGCCAGCAAAAAAAGGCGTACCCATGGCGGTCCCGGCGGCTGACGCCAAAGCAAAAGGCTAGCAATGACCGCGCTCAGCAATAGCACCAGCCAGAGCAGCCAGGCAAGATAGCGTTTGGGCGGAGGGGATGCCAGGAAGGTCATGCGCGGGAAGAAGAAAACCAGGCCCGAATGGTGTCGAGAAAACGATGTTGGGTCATATCCATGTGCAAAGGGGTCACAGAAACGTAGCCCTCAGTAAGGGCGGCAAGATCGGTACCACTTTCTTCGATGCCGGTGGGAGGATCACCTCCGATCCAGTAGTAGGGCATGCCTCGCGGGTCTACTCGCTCGATCAAAACATCGCGATAGACGCGGTGTCCCAGGCGGGTGGCACGGAAGTCTTTGATCTGATCGAGGGGGATGTTGGGGACGTTGACATTGAGGAGGGTATTGGCCGGTAGTCCGTGGGAAAGGACTTGCTGCGCTACGGTTGTGGCGGCCGAGGCCGCGGTTTTCCAGTACTCACCATCGCCATCACCCAAAGAGACGGCAATACCCGGCCAGCCGTGGATGGCTGCCTCCATGGCAGCAGCCACCGTACCCGAATAGGTGACATCAACGCCCAAATTGGGGTGGCTATTGATGCCTGATACGACCAGATCGATGGGTGGCTCGACCAATCCTAGCGCCGCCAAAGCCACACAATCGGAGGGGGCGCCATCGGTGGTGAGGGCCTCGCTGCCATCGGCCAGTTTTACCGGCCAAACGCGCAAGGGCTTGTGCATGGTTTTACTATGTCCTGCCGCGGACCAATTGTGATTGGGAGCAAGGACGATGACGGTACCAAGGGCGCGCAAGCCCTGGGCCAGGGCCAAGAGGCCGGGTGATTCGACCCCATCATCGTTGGTGACAAGAATGCGTGGCATGGAGTAGTTAGGTCGATTTGTTTTTGCGTGAGGTGGGGAGGCTGGCCTCTGGAGGAGGAACAACCTCTTCGGTGCGGGGCTTTGGCCCTTTGTCTTTTTGATGGCTGACGAAAATGCGAATCGGATCGCTTTCGGCCTGATTGCCGGAAGCGTCGAAGGCGACAGCCTTGATGACATGCGTTTCTGTGTAGCCACCACTGTCGTGGATAATGCCGAAACCGTTTTCAAAGGTCCAGACAAGGCGGGTGGGGTCGTTGGGATCGGTCGAGATTTCACCCACGACTTTTTCTTGCAGACTCAGGCTGCCATCAGGATTGGTGATAACCTCTGTGGCGCGAATTTCACCGATTTCATCGGGGCTGGGCACGGTGTCTGACATGGTGATGGTCCACTTGACGTTGTAGGGAGCAACGGTGGTGGTAATGAAGGGAGAGTCGTCAAGGTAGAAGACAACCCGATCCATAGACCAGTCATCGGTGGCGAGGGCGTTAATGTTGACCCACTCGTCATCTTCTTTAATGTATTGCCGTCCGTTGGTGGGGGAGGTAATTTTGATTTCGGGGGGGGTATTGTCAATGGTGAGGGGAATGGCGGTTTGCTGGATGGCGCCGCTATTGTCGATGACGCTGAGCCGAAGCGTATACGCCCCTTCCAGGCCGGAAGTGTCCCAATATTCGAGAACATTACGGTCTACCTGATTGTAATGATCGGGGCCGATCTGCGTCCATTCGTTTGGCTGAAGGCCTTGGCCATAGTGGAGTTGGTAAAGACGGAAGTCATTGCTGCGGGCATTGCCGAGGATTTGAATCTGTCCCTTGACATAACTAAAGGGCTGAGGCTGGGCAATGGCTACGGCTTCGTTGCTGTAGACCGGGCCGTAAGTGTCGTCATAGGCGCGCGGAGGCAGTTCCAGACGGCCTTCCTCCGCTTGTTCGGCAGCCCAGTCTGCGGCAATGGGGGGAAAGACGCGATAGACGCGACGTTCGATCAGCTCGGGAGGAGTGTAGGGTGTGGCAAGTTTACCGTTTTCGCGGTTGATTTCGAAGACCTGGTAAACATTGTCGTACTCTTTGGGCTCGGTGCCAGCAATGAATATCTCTTCGGTGGTGCGTTCACAGAGATCGGTGGGTAAGAGACCGCTATCCACACAGACGCGTGTATGCACAATGCCCTCGGGTTCTTCCCAGGTCTTTACAGGCAGGTTTCGGTGGGCATAGAGCATGATGTCGTGGAAGATGGGCGAGGCGCCGATGGATCCCGATACTTTTTCCATGGGGGTGTTGTCGGCATTCCCTACCCAAACGCCCACAGCGATCTGAGGACTGGCTCCCAGAGTCCAGCCGTCACGATAGTCGTTGGTGGTGCCTGTCTTGGCGATGATGGGGCGGTCGGGGAGGACGAGGTATTGGGCCAGTGAGCCAAAGGCCGGGGGACGAGGGCGGGGATCACTGAGGACGTTATCGATGAGGTAGGCTAGTTGGGGGCTGATCACACGCTGTTCGTGCGGCTGCTGGAATTTTTTGAGCACATTTCCGTCGCGATCACGTACTTCGAGGAGGACGACAGGATTGAGGGTGCGATAGCCTGGCCGCAACTGCTCGGGCGGCACGGGTTCACCAACCATGACACCATTGTTTGCCAGGGTGGCAAAGACATAGGTCATATCGATTAGTTTGACTTCACCCCCACCCAGCGTCAGGCTAAGGCCGTAGTAGTCTTTGTTGAGGCTGGTGATACCGAGGCGATGCGCCATGTTCACCACATTCTTGACCCCAACCTGGCTCATAACCCAAACGGCAGGGATGTTGTAGGAGCGCTGTAAAGCCGTACGCAGGCTAACGGGGCCATGATAGCGGCGGTCATAGTTCTCCGGTGTGTAGGGTTCTACGGCATCTGGAAAGACCTGGCGCACATCCATCACCACCGTGGCAGGCGTGAGTCCCTGGCTGAAGCCGGTGAGATAGGTGATGGGTTTGAATGAGGAGCCGGGCTGGCGATCGGCAAGAGCAATGTTGACTTCGCCGTCGATATCCCGATTGTTGTAATCGAGCGAGCCCAACATGGCCAGGATTTCGCCCGTATCAGATTTCATGACGACGACAGCGGCATTGGAGACATTGTGTTCTATATCCTTGCGGCGTTCCAGAAATTCTGCCGGCTTAATTGGCTCGCAGCCGGGAATCGTACGGACTTCATGGTTGAGGTGGGCGACGCGTTGCCGCGCTACGCAGGTCACTTCGTGCTGCATGTCAACATCCAGCGTGGTAATGACGGTGAGGCCATTGCGCCAGATGAAGTAGGGGTCTTCTGGCGTATTGAATTCTCTTTTGACCTGCTCGAGGGCATAGAGAGCGAAGTGAGGGGCTAACTCATTGTCGAAGCGCTCCAAGGCCGACTTGCGGACATTGAGTGGTTCGGCAAAGGCGGCATCAGCCTGTTCTTGGGTGATGTACCCGGCCGCCACCATGGCTCTGAGCACTTTCCCCTGACGTCGTTTCGCATCTTCTGGCGCCTGGATGGGATTGAGACCAGGAAATTGGGGGAGAGCGGCAAGCATGGCCGCTTCTGCCAGCGTCAGGTCGGAAGCGGATTTCCCAAAATAGACTTTGGCAGCGGATTCGATGCCGTAGCTAAAATTACCGTAGAAGTTGTTGTTGAGATACCATTCCAGGATTTGTTTTTTGTCGTAACGTCGTGTGAGATCGAGGGCCAGGATGACTTCTTTGATTTTACGGGTGTAGGAGCGCGTGTACTGTTCTTCCAGCGAGAAGAAGTTCTGTTTGGCGAGCTGTTGCGTTATGCTCGATCCGCCCTGGACATTGCCACCCTGAAGATTTTGTAAGAAAGCGCGGGCAATACCGCGGGGATTGACGCCTGGATTCGTCCAAAAGGAGCGATCTTCGAGGGCAATCGTTGCATTGATGAGGTGGGGGCTGATCTGATCGAGGGTGACGTAGGTGCGGTCTCCGCGAAAAGGGCGGGGATCGATCGATTCGTACAGCAAGTATTTGCCTGTACGATCGTAGATTTTCACGGTTTCGAAGCTATCTTGCTTGGCGACAATGGTGCTGGGATCAGGGAGGTCGCGGGCGAAGTAGTAGTAGACGCCACCGGCGACAGCAGCGGCGCTGGCGGTAACACTGACCAACAGGATGATGGCCAAGACGAGGGCGGAAGCAGCTACCCGCGCCGTAATGTTCCAACCTGAAGGTCGGGAACGGGCCGCGCGTTGACGTTTGCGGCGTAAAAGGAAGAGACGAGTGGAACGGTTCATGGATATTGAATGCAGTCTATTTGTTAGGCAAGTTGTGTGGCAATTTCGGAAGTTCGCGCTAAGGGATTCGTTTTATTGGGGTTAAAGGGGAATGGGGCGGAATCCATAGCGGGCCGAAGGTGCCGGGTTATTCTAGCACGAGGCCCTAGTGCTGCCAAAGGATTTGTTGCTTTGCGACCTTGCTGTGCATGAAAGTTGTAGGAACGCAAAAAGCTCCCGCGCCCGGAGCGAGAGCCTGGTTTTGTACACGAGTAAAGCTTTTGTACACCAATAGCGACAAAAATATGTCGGGCATAGGAGACGATGGCAGCCAAAACACAGACAGGAGGATGTTCATACCATCCGGGCGAAGATTCAGGCTCTGCTTGTCTGTGTTTGAACGGCGATTCGTAGCAGTCGTAGAGATGGTTGTATCAGAAAATTTGCCGTGTCGTTGGCTTTCCGCGTGTGTAATGGGGATTCTTAGGCAGGGGCCGGTGCAGGGGGAGAAGCCGGGCCTTGC
>JAADFV010000089.1 GCA_013152695.1 Chloroflexota bacterium
TCACCTTACGGAAGGTGGTCACGCTATCTGCGCCTAGATTTTGTGCTGCCTCTTCGATGCTGGGATCGATCTGGTGCAGAACGGCGATGCCGGACTGAATCCCCACCGGCATGTAGCGGAAAATAAAGTTGAGTACGAGAATAGCCAGAGTACCCACCAACAGCACTGGTGGTTTGTTGAAAGCCAAGATGTAGCCGATGCCTACGACAGTGCCGGGGACGGCAAAATTAAGGATCGAGCTAAACTCCAAAGCCCCCTTTCCGGGAAAGGTGCGGCGCACCACCAGAAAAGCAATCAACATGCCCAGGAGACCGGAAATCGGTGTAGAAAGGATGGCAACAATGAGGGTATCTTTCACCGAAGCAAAACCTACGCTAAACGTGTACAGGAAGTGATTCAAGGTGAGCGTGTAATCATAGCCCCAAACCAGCGTAAAAGCCCCCATCAAAATTGTACCGTAAAAGAGCAGGATGAAAAGTGCAAATATACCCAATATCCCTACCAGTACCCACTGCATACCCCGGCTGACGATCTTTGAAGCAGAGGTGGAAGGCTTGCCGGTCACAGTCACATATTGGCGCTTTTGCAAATAATAGCGTTGGATGGCGAAAGCTGTCATCGAGGGCAATAGCAAGATCACGGCCAGGGTCGCGCCCAGGGGCAGGTTGAAGGAGCCGGTAATCTCCAGATAGGCTTGAGGCGCGAGCATGGGGAAGCGGCTGCCGGCCAGGACCAGAGGATTACCGAAGTCGGCCAGTGACTCGATGAGCACTACGAGAAAGGCACTGGCAATGCCGGGCAAAGAAAGAGGGAGTAATACCCGCCGGAAAGTCTGCCAGCGCGTTGCCCCTACATTCATGGCTGCATCCTCCAACACCGGATTCATGCTGCCTAACACCCCCCGCAAAGTGAGATAACCGATGGGCGCAAAGGTGAAAACCTGGGCTAATACCACGCCCTTGAACCCATAAATATTGAAATCTTGTAAGCCCAAAAGCTGCTTGGTTACGAAACCGTTGAAACCAAACAACATGAGGATGGAGATGGCACTAACAAAAGGCGGAGAAATGACAGGAAGGATAAGAATGACGTGCCAGATGGCTTTGCCGGGGGCATTGGTGCGGGTGAGGGTGAAAGCGGCAATGTAGCCAATGAAAACACCCACAGTCGCAGTCGTAAAACCTACCATCAAACTGTTGCGTAAGGCCAAGCGCAGATAACGGGTAGTAAAAAAGCGCTCGTAGTTGGCCAGAGTCAGACCCTCAACATCCCGCGTTTGCAGACTTTTGATCAGTACCTCGAAAAGAGGATAGATCACAAAAACGAATATGGCCAGGGCAATGAAAATAAGTAGCGCCAGGAGGATCGGATCCCGGCGCAACAGTTCCAATTCGCGTTTGGCGCGGTGCAGTCTCGACATGCAGTAAGGCTCCGGATAGAGCACAGAGGGGACGGATCGAGTGGAAGTAAACTGTATGGAATCAGTTCAAACGGCGAGAAGCCTTATTTTCGAGGCTACAAACCAAGCGAATCCACTCGATCCGCACTCTAAATCATATCATTGACCAAGGACTTCCTCGACCCAGCGATTAACCAATCGCTCCTTGTTGGCAGCGGCATACTCCAGATCATAAGGAATCAGTTTGATGGAGGCCAATTCTGGTACTCCTTCGCCGGCAGAGACATCGGAGCGCACAGGGAAGAAGTAAGTCTTCTGTGCACTTAGTTGCTCTTGACCCGCCTTGGAGAGCATCCAATCCACCAACTTCTGTGCAGTTTCAGCGTGGGGTGCGTCCTTGATGATGGACATGGCCGCAGCTTCGTACCCCACCCCCTCTTCGGGAATGATCAGTGTCACCGGGTAGCCTTCGTCAATGAGCTTGAGGAAGGCCGGCGTAAACTGAATACCGATGACCGTCTCGCCAATGGCCAAGGCTTTGCCCGGAGCTGTACCGCTCTGGGTGTAAGTCTGGACATTGGGATTGATAGCTTTCATCAGGTTGAAGGCTTCGTCCTCACCAAAAATGGTGACAAGCGTCATGACGATAGCGTAGGCCGTACCTGACGATTGCGGCGAAGGCATCTGAATCAGTCCCGCGTAGGCCGGATCAGCCAGACTCTTCCAGGAGGTAGGGGGCTCAAGACCACGTTCCTGCAGAGCATCGGTGCGGACGCCGAAACCAAGAGGGTTCATGTAGAAGGCATGCCAGTAGCCCTCGGCATCCTTGAACTGATCATCCAGATTGGCTGCTTCGGGCGAGTTGTAGGGTTGGGTCAACCCCCGTTCTTTGGCCACGATGTGGTTTTCACTGGGGGCACCAAACCAGATATCGGCCTGGGGACGGTTGGCCTCAGCCTCGATACGGCTCAGAGCCGGGCCCGAGGAGAGGAAGATCATCTCCACATCGACTCCAGTATCCGCGGAGAAGGCGTCAAGTAGCTTGCGAGCGTTCTCTTCGTCTACACTGCTGTAAACGACCAGCTTACCGGGCTCCTCGGCAGGCTGTGCGGTTGCAGCCACTTCCCCGCCACCTGCTGCCGGTTCCGCCTGAGGGGCCGCTGGCACTGCACAAGCAGAAAGCGCCAAAGCCACTGCCACGATGAGTAGGAACTTGATAGTGCGCATAGTCTCCTCCTTTGAAGAATTGAGAGAATTTGGAAAACATGACGAGGAATAAAAAACGCTTGTTCAACATTTTATCATAATGAAGCGGGTTTCACAAGGGCTTTTTTGTCACCTCAGATTCAAGCGATGTGAATAGCATCGATGGAAGGAATGATGAAATCGGCGTAGGGTGCGAGTTCGGCGGCCGTCGAGACACCGCTGAGGACCCCCACTTTGATCCCGGCTCGGGCCCGCTGGGCCATGACCAGATCAGCCACCGTGTCCCCCACCATCATCGCCCGTGAGGGCAAAATCTCCAGGCGTCGGCAGACATGAATAAAAGCGTCAGGCGCCGGCTTCATGGCAAAACCATCATCACCTCCGGTGACGGCACTCACCAGATCATCAACACCCATCAGGGCCAACGTCTCTGTGGCTGTGCTGTGATCGTCACTTGTAACGACCGCGACCCGTACTCCGGCCCAGGCAAGGCTTTCAAAGAGTACCTGTACCTGCCCCAGAGACCGTACCAGCTCAATCGTAGGCATGGCGCTGGCGCAGGCCACGAAGGAAGTACGTACATATTCTTCGGCCTGGTCCCAGCCAATGCCGTGCTGGTAAAGGACTACGGTTGCCACCGTGTATATCTTCGCCATCGTGGCCGTAGCCAGGGGCCCGGCGCCATCGGTGAGGCCACTGGCAGGATCGTAGCCCAAACTGGCAAACAGATCCGCGGCCAGGTCAGCGTCGCCACCCACGCGTTGCACCAAACGTTGACCACAAAGGCGCATGCGCCGACCCCAGTAGTATTCGAAATCAATCAAAGTGCCATCTTTATCGAAGATGACCAGATCTGTCTCAACAGCGGTGCCGAGTATCTCCAATCGCGCCATGGGTTAGTCCTTTGTAGGGTGAGATAAGAAGTCGCCGAATGTGTGAGCAGCAGGTTCAGGCCAATCACCGCCAAAGATGGGATTGGTGACGGCAATGATGTAACCCTCAGCATCGCGGACATCGCAGCGATACCAGACAGGGGCATTGTCTATGTAGTCCTGGCAGACGAGACTGCCCTGTTCCCCCTGGCAGTGCTCAGAGCCGATGGGAACGCCATTTTTTATGATTTCTATCACTACCTCGGGCAAGTGCGTGCGTACGGTTGCTTGCAACTCGATCCTGCCGAGCATCGTACCCATGTCAGCACCGATGGCAAAAGAGCCATTGCTTCCCTTGATTTCAAAGGTCAACATCGGTTCCATACTCACATACACCTGATGTTGACGTACCCCCTGAAGAATAGCAGCGGCAGAAAGCTGCTCGGCGTAGACCAGAGTGCGGGGGAGATGGATGGCAGGATGATAGGGACCCGCTTCTTTCACAGTGAAATGAAAGTCACTACCGCCGATCGCAGTGATACGGTAACCTGCGTTGAGCCACCGCGTCCACATATCGACAGCAGCAGGATTGGCCCTGGCATTATCGGGCCAGGTGGGATCGTTCCAGATTTCCAGACAGTCCAGTCGTGAGAGCGGAATATCAGTCTCTTGCCAGGCCCAGGGGGCCAATAAGGGATGATTGAGGGAAACCAGCAAGCCTTGTTCCTGGCATTGTTGCATCAGATCGGCAACCACAACACCCTCGCCCAGATTTATTTCGTGCCCGGCCTTTGCCCCATTCGCCTTCCTGAGAAGTGAAAGCCAGGCCGGTGCTTCAGTAAGACCGAACACGTTGAAGTGCCCGCTGAAAAGGGTCACTTCGATGCCACGTATCATCGGCAGAGGGAGAGGTTCTGGGCTGGCATCGAGGCCGGCGACGGTGTTATGATCAGTGATGGCGACAAAGTCAAGGCCGGCCGCGAGCGCCATCTGCATGAGTGCCTCCGGCGAGTTTTCGCCATCAGAGGCGGTGGTATGGGCATGAAAATCGCCTGCATACCAACCGGCTCTGGCGCGAAAGACATGGCTGGGGGAAAAGGTGGCGTGCATGCTCAAACACCTATCTTACTGCCGCCTTGTTGATCGGCAAGATGGCAGGCGACGAAATGCCCTGGGAATATTTCACGAAGCAAGGGCTCACGAGCTTTACACTCGTCAGTGACCAGGGGGCAACGGGTGTGAAAAACACAACCGCTGGGAGGATGGGCGGGGCTGGGTGGGTCACCGTGAAGGATGAAGCGCCGACGCTGACGTTCGATAGAGGGATGAGGCACGGGTACGGCGGAATTGAGAGCCTGGGTGTAGGGATGCAAGGGATCGTCGAAAAGGGTATTGCGATCGGTCAATTCCATGATCTTACCCAAATACATCACGGCGATACGGTGCGAGATGTGCTTGACCATGCTCAGATCGTGGGCAATGAAGAGATAGGTCAAATTCAGGCGTTCTTGCAGGTCTTGCAGAAGGTTGACAACTTGCGCCTGGATGGAGACATCGAGGGCGGAAATAGGCTCGTCGCAGACAATGAAGCGTGGATTCACGGAAAGCGCACGGGCGATGCCAATGCGTTGCCTTTGTCCCCCGGAAAATTCGTGGGGAAAGCGGCGGGCATAGGCCGGATTCAGGCCAACCAGTTCCAGAAGTTCTGCCACCCGATCTTTGAGCTCGCGGCCGTGCATCAGGCCTTGCAGGCGTAGGGGTTCACTGACGATTTTGCCCACAGAATGGCGGGGATTGAGAGTAGCATAAGGGTCCTGGAAAATCATCTGCATGCGGGGTCGCAGGCGGCGTAGGGGTTCACCTTTCAGGGTAGTGAGATCGACGCCTTCGAAAAAGACATGCCCGGCAGTTGGTCGCAGTAGCTGGATAATCGCCCGTCCTGCTGTCGACTTACCACAACCACTCTCCCCTACCAGGCCCAGCGTTTCTCCACGCTGGATGCTGAAGGAGACACCATCAACAGCCTTGACCGCACCTACTTTGCGCCCAAGAAGACCGCCATAAATCGGGAAGTGTTTTCTGAGATCGACAACACGCAGGAGCTCGTTCTGCTCAGCCATGACGAGGACCTCCTTTTTCCATGTCATAGAAACAGGCCACGCTGTGTCCGGGGGCAGTACTCATCAGATCAGGGATTTTCTGCCAGCAAGGGTCGAAGGCGTGTTCACAACGCCAGGCAAAGGGACAGTGTCGCAAAGGCAGACGCATATCAGGAGGTGTGCCCGGAATGCTGACCAGGCGCTTGGTTTCACGGCTATCCAGGCGGGGCAGAGCGCCAAGCAGGCCCACGGTGTAGGGATGCTGGGGCCGATCGTAGAGATCGTCGACCTGGGCCAGCTCCACAATCCTCCCCCCATACATCACCATCACCCGATCGGCCAACCCCGCTACGACGCCCAGATCATGGGTAATCCAGATCATCGTCATGCCCAGAGTTCGGCGCAGGTGATTGAACAAGTCGATGATCTGGGCCTGAACGGTTACATCCAGAGCCGTAGTGGGCTCGTCGGCAATGACGATCTGGGGATTACAGGCAATGGCGATGGCAATTACTACCCGTTGGCGCATACCGCCGGAGAGCTGGAAGGGGTAGGCCTTGTAACGTAGCTCGGGATCAGGGATACCGACCTCGGCCAGCAGTTTGATGGTCTGTGTTTTTGCTTCTTCTGCGCTTAAGTGCAAGTGCCGGGTGAGGGTCTCTTTAATTTGCTCGCCAATGGTAAGGATGGGATTGAGCGTGGAAATGGGGTCCTGGAAAACAAAGCCGATCTGACCCCCGCGCACATCTCGCAACTCGGCCTCACTAAGTTTGAGTAAATCTTTTTGGGCGAGGGGCGTGCGAAAGATGGCCGAGCCTTGTTCGATTTTTCCCGGCGGAGAGGGAATAAGCCCAAGTAAGGAAAGGACGGTGACGCTTTTGCCACTGCCGCTCTCGCCCACAATGGCCAGTGTTTCCCCTTCTTGCAGATCAAAACTAACGTCGCTGACGGCATGAACGATGCCATCGAGGGTATAGAACTTGGTAACGAGATTGCGTACTTCGAGAATTGTGCTCATGGTGTCACTCCTCATCGCCGAGACCGGCGCAAACGAGGATCGAGGACATCGCGCAGCCAGTCACCGAGCAGGTTCATGCCCAACGAGGTGTACATGATTGCCAAGCCCGGGGCAGCGGCAATCCAGGAAGCGCTGGTCAAATACTTGCGACCGTTGGACAGCATGTTGCCCCAGCTTGGCACTGACGGCGGCACGCTTAGCCCCAAGAAACCAAGACCGGCTTCGTAAAAAATCATGGCCGACATTTCAAAGGTTGCGAGAGTGATGAGGGGACCGATCAGGTTGGGGAAAATGTGGTCGAAGATGATGCGGGGCCAACGTGCGCCGGCACTAATCGCCGATTCGACATAGCCTGATTTACGGATGCGTAGCACCTCACCGCGTGTAACACGGGCAAAAATAGGCGAGTCTGTGATACCAAAGATCAGAATCACATTTATCAGGCTTCGGCCTAAAACAGCAGCAATAAAGACCACAAAAAGTAAGTAGGGCAATGACAAAATAAGATTGATCAGGCTCATGATTGCCGAATCAACCCGCCCCCCCATGTAACCGGCAATAGCACCAATGATCATGCCGAGCGTGGCAGCAATGAGCACACCAAAAAAGCCCACGGTAAGCGATACCCGCGTACCATAAATAATGCGGCTAAAAATATCACGACCCAAATTATCGGTGCCCAGGGGATGCTCCCACGTGCCTTCGGCAAGCCAGGCGGGGGGAAGTTTGTTGTTACGCAAATCCTGGGCCAGGGGATCGTATGGGGCGATTTGTGGTGAAAATACGGCTGCAATCACCACAGAAAGAAAGATGAGGATACCGAGTACGCCGCTGCGATCACGCCATAGAAAACGCCCGGCATAGGCCGCACGCTCTAACCCTGTCTTTTCGATATCGAGCAGGCTGTCGGCATCGTGGGCATTAGGAGAGTTATTGAGCGCCATAGCGTATCCTCGGATCAATGATCATGTAAGCTGCGTCGGTTAGCAGGTTTAGCACCAATACCGCCAGACTTGTGAAAATGGCGATAGCCTGCACCAGGGGAAAATCGCGCCAGCCAATGGATTGCTCCAGCAATTGTCCGATACCGGGCCAGGAAAAGATGAATTCGATATAGATCGAACCACCCAGCATGTAGCCAAACTGGACGCCGATGATGCTAACAAGAGGAATAGCAACGTTGCGTAA
>JAADFV010000090.1 GCA_013152695.1 Chloroflexota bacterium
TCATTCACGCCGACTAAATTACGACAGCATCCGAGCACCTTCATTTTTCCTCCAACCCCGCCATTACCTGAGACCTAAACATCCGCCACAATAGCCCATTGAACGCGCCGATTCCGACGTATATGCCAAGGACGCCACGCTCGCCGTGCGCGTCCTTATTGTTTTTTGTCGCCTGGTCAGGCATCCATCTCCTACCTGACCATTGACAACTGACAATTAGCAATTGAAGGCCTGCCTCTGGCCGTGCGCACCCTGGGCGACGCCCTCTTCACCCCTCTCCCCGCCACATCGGCATCTACCCGTCCTACCAAGCCTGCCTGCGTCTGGCGCATCGGGCCGCCAGCGGTTCGGGCACCGGCTCACCACGGGCTTCCAGATCGGCCACTACCTGCGCCACCACCTCGCGGATGCCTTGAAGCACCCCCTCGGGCGTCTCCGCCAGAAAGCTCAGGCTGGGAAACTCAGCACACTGGCCCACATATTCTTCATGGCGGCAATAATGTCCTCAACCTTTGCCAAATCAATATGATACCACTATTGACACCACTATTCTGATTACTGGTCTAAGTACAAACACAGAAGTTTGGTTGGATAAGAAAACACAATGTGTCACCCTGAGCGGGTCGAATGTACAACTGACATGGCCAGGAAACGCTAGTGAAGGGTCTCGCGGTAGATAAATCGCTAGATTCTTCACTAGAATTGGCACCACGATGGGGCCTTTTCGTGTTGATATTCGCATCCCTTTGATGTTTGTTGACCTTAAAAAGCCGTTCAGAATGACAGTTTTTGGGAGTATTTGTGAGGAAATAACGTCAATTATCCCTCACAACTTACGTGTTTGTACTTAGGGATCGTTATAAAACAGGAGGGGCGGTGGCCAATACAAATTTGAGATAGCGTCCTTCGGGGAAGGAGGCGAGAACAGGGTGGTCGAGCGGTTGGCCGGCTTCGTGAATGATACGGCAGCGTCGTTTGGCGGCGCCGGCAGCTTCTGCCAGGAGAGCCTTGAAGATGCTGGGGCTGATCTGGCTGGTGCAGCTACTGCTGGCGAGAATCCCGTCGGGA
Organism: Chloroflexota bacterium; assembly: GCA_013152695.1. Next base: position 1,069 of record JAADFV010000090.1, read on the forward strand.
TGCAGACAACGGAAAGCGAGAGTATTGAGCCGGCGGTAGGCTTGAAGGGCGGCAGCAGCTTGTGCTTTGGAGCGAGCAAAGCTGGGCGGGTCTACGATGATCAGATCAAAACGACGTCCCTCCTGATAGAAACGCTCCAGGGTGGTGAAACAGTCTGCTACCAGAAATTCATGAGCCTCGGCATCGAAACCATTGAGCCGGAAGTTCCGGCGGGCGCTGGCCATGGCCGGTCGGGCACTATCGACCGAGACGGTATGTGTCGCCCCTCCCTGCATCGCATAGATGCTAAAACCGCCGGTGTAGCTAAATAAATTGAGGACATGCCGCCCTGCGCTCCACCGGGCCACGGTAGCGCGATTGTCGCGTTGATCTAAAAAGAAGCCGGTTTTCTGTCCCTGGAGCAGGTCTACCTCAAAGTTCAGTCCATTTTCGTTGATGATGAGGGGGCGGCTGGGAGCAGTGCCATGCCAGAGTTCGAATTCACCGGGTGTGTTGTGGCGGAGAATGATTCCCGTTAGCGAGGTTGTGGCCTTCATGGCGGCAACAAGCCAATGCCGCAGGCTTTGGACACTGGCGGCATATAGCCGTACTACCGCCCACTGTTTGTCACTTTTTTTCTCACCATACAAGTCGACGACAACACCGGGTAGGCCATCGGCCGCACCATAAAGCCAGCGAAAGGCGCTTGTGGCGGTGTCTGTACGTAAAGGCGCACGTAGCTGCCAGGCTTCCTGGACACGCGCCTGTACCCAACTCTGGTTGGGACGTTGTTTACTGCTGAAAATGCGAATAGCAATGGGACTGGTATCATCCCATAAGCCGAAGAATTGGCGATTGCCACATTGTACCCGTACCCAACTGCCGGTACTCAACCCAGGCGTCACCCTTTCGATTGCCTCGCGATAGACCCAGGGGTGGCCTTGCGCCAGGGTATCGCGCAGGCGTGCAGACACCCGTACAAAGGGGAGTTTTGCGACAGTTTTCGCCATAGTCCTTAGCCCCAACTATCGGGAGGCGGAGGTTCGGGCATGTAATTCTCGTAGCCGTTGAAGGTGTCCTGAAGTTCCTGTGGTCTCTCGCCTTGCAACCAGCGCTGGGCCGCTCCGGGGAGGTTGGCCAGGGGCGCGCGCTGGATGGTGCAGTCGGGCAGGGATTCCAGGAATAGGCTGCCGTAGCGTTTGCTGATCAGGCGTTTATCGAGAATGACGCAAATGCCGCGATCGTTTTGCGAGCGGATGAGGCGACCGAAACCCTGGCGCAGGTTGAGGATGGCCTCGGGTACCTGGTAATGGAAAAAGGGGGAGTCGAAGGTCTCGGAGCGGGCGGAGACGATGGGATCGGTGGGCACAGAGAAGGGGAGTTTGACGATGACGAGGGCGCTAAGTGCTTCGCCCTGCACGTCGACACCTTCCCAAAAGCTGCGCGTACCCATGAGCACAGCCCGTTCGGACTGGCGAAAATCAGCGAGGATCTGCTGGCGAGAACCGCCCGTACCCTGCACCAGCAAGTTGAATTGGTGTTCCTCCAACAAGGGCCGTAAGGCTTCGGCTGTGCGCTGTAATTGTGCGTAGGAGGTGAAAAGGGCCAAAAGGCGCCCTTGCGTGGCGAGACTAAGCGCCAAAATGGCCTCTTCCACTTTGCTCTGGAAGGTTTTCTGGTTGGGTTCAGGCATATCACTGGGGATGTAGACAAGGGCTGCAGCGCGGTAGTTGAAAGGACTATCGAGTGCTTGCTCTTTGGCGTCTGCGGCACCTAGCCGGTCGCGCAGGTAGTCGAAGCTGTTGGCCGTGCGCAGAGTGGCCGAGGTGAGAATGACGGTGTCTTTAGGCATGAAAATATGTTGTTCGATCAGGCGACCGACATGAAGAGGAGCACTGTTGAGGGAAAGTGCTCCTGTACGGTTGGAGCGCCGTACCCAGTAGATGGTGTTGGGCTGAGGATCGAAGGCAATACCAGCACAGAGTGTTTGCACTTCGAGAAGATCGCGGCGGAGGGCCTGAAGATCGGCGCTGAGGTCTTCTACATCTTGAGTGAGGTAGTTACTGAAGTCGGCAAGGGCGTCGTTGAGCCGCTCGATGTTTTCGTTAAAGGATTTGAGTTCGAGTAAGAGATTATCCCCCAAAAGTTCTACATTCACCCAGGCAGGCTGCACACGTTCTTTGGAGGTAATGCGTAAGCGCAGGTCATAGTCGGTGTTATCGTATTGGCGTCCCATGTGTTGGGCAAGAAAGCGATCGATGGCATCGAAAAAGTCAAACATGCGCATGTCGAGCATGGGGATTCTTTCCGCCAGGACGCGGGTGATGCTAACGAAATCCTCGGCTTTGTCGGTCGGGCATTTCGAGTTGCGTACAGCCGTGGCGGCCTCGGCAAGGAGGCCGGTGGTCTGTTGTTCACTACTCGAGGGCGCGAGCTCGCGCAAACGCATGACAAAACTGGCATGGTCGATGGTGACGGTGAGAGCCTGAGTGGTAGCCTTTTCAAGATGGTGCGCCTCATCGATGATGAGATGCTGGTAGGGAGGGATGACACGGTTCTCAGTGGCAATGTCGGCGAGGAGGAGGGCGTGATTGATGATGATGAGATGGGCCGATTCGGCGCGACTACGCGCCAGGTAGAAGAAGTCGGGTTGGTCTGTGTTTTCGACACAGCGTGCAGGCGAACAGGTGTTGCTGTCGGAACAAACACGCTGCCATACAGCTCGTTCCTGGGCGTTGGTGAGGGTGATTTCACTCTGATCGCCGGTTTCGGTATGGGGAAGCCAGGCGAGAATACGGGCAAGGACGCTGATTTCGACAGGAGAGAGGTCGGGGCGCTGGAGCATGTGCCGGAGACGTCGTGGACAAAGATAATTGTTGCGCCCTTTGAGCACGGCTACTTTGAAGTCAAAGGGGAGGGTGTGGCGCAGATCGGGCAGGTCTTTATGAAAAAGCTGTTCCTGAAGATTGATGGTGTTACTCGACACTACCACCCGTTGTTGGTTTTGCACGGCCCAGGCCAGGGCGGGGATGAGGTAGGCTACCGATTTGCCGGTGCCTGTCCCCGCTTCGATCATGACGTGATCGCTGTGATTGAATGCCTCTGCGACTGAGCGTAACATTTCCACCTGTGTCGGGCGATATTCATAGGCCGAGATGATTTGCGAGAAGCGCCCACCTGGCTCCAGAAGCGCTGCAAGCTCATCCACATCCAGGGGCTGAGGATGGTCTACCGGCTCGAGAACTTCCTGGCGTTCGAAGAGGGGGCCAAAATCTTTACGTTTCTCAGTTTTGGCGCGCTGGCTCCAATGACGGGCGGCAGCAGCTTCTGCGTCGGCGAAAACTGCCTGCAAGGGCCAGTCTGAATGGGCGGCAATGCGGTTGATACTTTGTAAAGCGGGCAGTGGCATGGCCTCGGCCCGCTGACGTAGGGCCTCGAAGACGTACATAGTCGCTTCGGCATCGGCAAAGGCGCGATGGGCATCGACCAAATCAATGCCCAAATGTTCGGCGACACGCCCCAGTTTGTAGCTGGGTAAACCCCACAATAAAATCACAGCCAATTCCCAGGTGTCGATCAAAGGGTTCAAGCGATAGAGGTTGTGACTGCGTAAAAAGGCCGCATCAAAGGCAATGTTGTGCCCGACAAGGGGATGATCGCCGATGAAACGGCGAAAGGCAGAGGCAACACTGGAGAGATAAGGTGCAGCTTCAGCCTCGGCCTGCGAGATGCCCGTGAGCTGCTGAATAAAACGTGAAACAGGGCGATTGGGGTTCACGACCTGAGAAAAGGTTTCCAAGATTTCGCCATCGCGAAAGCGTACGGCACCAAGTTCGAGAATGGTATCTTTTTCAGGATCAAGCCCTGTTGTTTCAAGGTCGACGGCTACGTAAATACGGCCCATGATGATGTAAGTTGAGGGGGAGTGAAGAGAAAAAGGGAATAACTGAGAGTATAGCACAAACGATCGTGTGGACGGAATCACTGTTGCCAGAATTACCCATTAGTCGTGGTTTGCTATTCCCCTTTCTGCAAAGCTTGACCTTCTGGCGAAGACAGGCATAATATGTTTATCCTTCTCTCTGTTGCATTCAATTTCTGGGAGTCCGCTTCATGCCTCGTCGAACTATCATATTTATTGGGTTGAGCTCGTTGTTGGTGCTGTTCCTCAGTGCTTGTGTATCCACCCTGCCTGTCACCTTCCCTCCCACGCCAACCTCTCTCCCCCCTGACACTCCACCGTCCGAAGTAGGAATCACAGAAACGATTTCAGAGACAACTGATACACCTTTACCGACTGCGAGTGCCGAGTCCACACTCGAGGAGAGTCCTGTATCCCCCCAACCTACTTCCACACCCGTCCCCTTGCCTGATTTCATCACGGCGCGAGACCAGGCCCTGAATTATGTGGAACAAGGCTACCAGCTATCCTTGCCGGAGCCGGCAAGCTTTGACGAAACGGATCCAGCGCAGATCGCGGTGACGGGGCTGACGGCTATGGTTGCTTACGAAAGCGGGAACTGGCGCGTTATTGTGGGCCGAAGTGATCTTTCAGCGCCGGGAATGGTGGATGTGGTGATCGACAATGTCAAAACTCGGGCACGCTGGTGGGGCCAGGTCGATAGGGAGGGTTATGTGGTGACGGTTGTCGCCGCGGGCCTTCCCCGCCCCCATTCGAAACGAGTGGATGGTTGGAAAGGAGAGGTGGTTTCGCTGCCTCCCGAAAGTCCCTATGATGACTACTTTATCGGCGCCAAAGGAAATCGACACGGTATTACCAGCAATAAAAAGGAAGTCCAGGCCATCCTCTTGCGACTGCGAGACTACGAGGGTAATGTGCAGGTGTGGGGAGAACTGCACTATGCCGTTCCCGATTACAATGGCCGCCATATCATTGTGGATCGCATCAAGTTGCTGGATGGACCTCTACCTGAGTCCTCTCAGGATACCGAAGCAGCTTCTACACCGACTTCCCAGGGAGAGGATACGAATTTTGGCCCAACCGGCGCACTGTATGAACCTAAACCGGGCGAGACTTTGGTCGATCAGGTCAGGGTATCGGGTGAGGCCGAAGGGATTTTTGAGAACCAAATTGTCGTGCAGGTGGAGTCGGCTACGGGTGAAGTGTGGGGTAGTGCTCCGGCCCTCATCAATGCCCCCGACGTGGGCCAGAAGGGGACTTTCAGCGTGGATGTACCTTTTCAGAATCCTCTCTCGGCCACTGAAGGACGGGTGGCGTTGTATAGCGAAGAAGCACGAGATGGCTCCCTGATTTTGCTGGCCTGGGTCAACATTCGTTTTGCCGGCAGTGCCTCTGACAAAAGTGCTTCTATCATCCTTCCCGAAGCAGGTAAACGCATCAAGGGTTCGGTTCGCATCAGCGGTACGGCAGTGGGAGTTCACAATCGTAAGGTCTTGGTACGTGTAGAAGATATGACCGGTATCGTCTGGGGCAAAGCCACTGTTCAGACCGATGTTCCCGGTAATTGGTCCCTGAAATTGAGTGTACGCAAGCCCACCACTGTTCGATCTGGCCGTATTGCCGTCTATGACGTCGATCCTGACTCGGGTCAACGTGTGTTATTGGCCGAGCGGGAGGTCATTCTGGCCAGGTAAAGCAATGATTCCACTTCACCGCTTCTGGACGATTTGATGAAAGTTGTTGGCGTCGGTCTGAACAAAACAGGTACGACTACTTTAGGTTTATGCCTGAAACACTGGGGATATCGACATATAAGCTATGACCTTGAGTTGCTCCGAGCTGTGGTCAGGGGTGAGTCAGCACCTGTCCTCCAGATTGCGGCACAATATGATAGCTGCGAGGATTGGCCCTGGCCTCTTTTGTACCAGACCCTGGACGAGCATTTTCCTGAGGCTCGCTTTATTTTGACCGTGCGCAAGGATGCTGAAACCTGGCTACGGAGTTTGCTCAAGCACGCAAAACGTACCGGTCCTACTGAGGCCCGACGCCTGGTTTATGGCTACGACATGCCGCAAGGTCATGAGGCTCAGCATCTGGCGTACTACCGCGCTCACAATCAAGCTGTGCAGGATTATTTCAGCAGTCGACCGGAAAAGTTACTCGTGGTGTGTTGGGAAACGGGGAGCGGCTGGCAAGAGTTGGCTGATTTCTTGCAGCAAGCGGTTCCCGACCTGCCTCTGCCCCATGCCAATCGCAGTTTGCGCGCCACCTGGCGACATTGGCGACGGCGCCTGTGGGGCCGCTAACGCCCAGCCAAATCGCTCAGACCGGGACCGGGAACGGGCGAGCAATTTCAAGGAGATCGTTGCGCAATCCAGGTCGTCTTTTCGATGCCCCTCATTTTCCAGCCAACGGTGGTCCTGAGAAATTCCTCGCCCCTGCGGACAACACATGTTCTTGTCGGAGGGGCGAGGAAATCCTTGCTACGACCTTCAAGACAGGGTGTGGTCTTGCCGCAAAAACATCTTATCGGCGGTGTCGGGGCGAGGGATTTGCTCGCCCGTTCTCCCTGATGACACTGTATCAATTTAGTCGGCGCGGATAAAGTGCATCGCACCTGCCGACGTGCGTCGCACTTCAATCAGCGAAATCTTCTTGCCCCACCGACTAAACGGATACAGTCTCCCCCCTGATCACCTCTCT
>JAADFV010000091.1 GCA_013152695.1 Chloroflexota bacterium
AGCCAGTCGATCGCGGGAATCATAGCCATGGCCCCGGAAGCAAGCAGCAAAAGCAGGCCCATCAGATAATGTCCGATCCACTTATCATAAAAAGAGCCGCCCAAAAACGAGCCCACGAGATAACCAAAGGAACGGGCCGTGAAGAGAATGCCAATTTGTGCCAGCCCCACACTGGTATTGGCCGCCAGGTCAGGCAAAGTGGGCCCCAAAGAAGAGATCACCGCCCCAAGCATCAGGAAGACAGCAAAATAGCCTAATATCTGCCGCAAAAATTTCGTCATGGCAAAGCCCAATGATCGAGGTCGCTTAAGCTTTTGGTGCTTCCTCGGCGATGTACCGACGATAGGCCGCCAGGAACTCTGCTTCATTGCGCACGATTACGGGCAGACCCAGGCGCAGGCCCAGACGAGTCAATTGCGGTGGCTCCACGTACGTTTGCGCCAGGATATCTTCCTGCCCCAAGACTTCGTTGGCAGCACCATCGAGGAGTACTTTGCCTCCTCCCAAGGCGATGATCCGTTCGAAATTCTCGGCACAGAAGTCGATATCATGGGTGATGGTGATGACGGTTTTGCCGCGTTGGCGTAAGGAGGCAATGACATGGGCTATTCGGGCAATATTGGCTGCATCTTGCCCTGTAGTCGGCTCATCGAAAACAATGATAGGTGTGTCCATGGCAATGATCGAGGCCAGAGCCACGAGCTTACGCCAGGTGGCGGAAAGATCGTAGGGATTCATGTCTCGCTTATCGCTGAGCTCGGTCAGGGCCAAAGCATCATTGACCAGTGTCTCCACTTTATCGGGAGGATAGCCCAGATTCTTGGGGCCAAAAGAGACCTCGTCATGCACGTTTTTTGTAAACAACTGCTCGTCGGGATTCTGGAAGACATAGCCCACGCGGGAAGCCAGCTTGGCCACAGGATGCTCTTTCGTGTTCCAGTCACCGATGTGGACGGATCCGGAGGTAGGGAGAAGTAGCCCATTCAGGTGCTTGACCAGGGTCGTCTTACCGGCGCCATTCTGGCCAACGATGGCGACTTGCTCCCCTGACTCGATGGTAAGATTGATATTGTTCAGGGCGTGAACATCGCCGGGATAAGTAAAATGGAGGTCTTTGATTTCGATTTTCATATTATTTTCGCCTAAATCCTTCCACGGCTTCTGCCAGGGTCACGGGGAGTTGGCGGTCTCGCGGCCATAAGCCCTCTTGGGCAGCACGACGAGCAGTCGAAGTGTAGCGCGAGATACCAAAACCCTTCCCAATAAGCATTTCTGAGGTCAATACCTCAGAGGGCGTTCCTTCCAACAAAATCTTACCCTCATACAGGGCGATGACACGGTCGGCGAACTGGGCGATCCACTCCACCTTGTGCTCGGCCAGAACCACGGTCATACCTCGCTCTGCCATGGTACGGATGACGCCGAATACTTCGCGCGTGCCGATGGGATCCATCTGCGAGGTGGGCTCGTCCAACACCAGGACTTTGGGATTCATGACCAGGATGGAGGTCAGAGCGACGCGCTGCTGCTGGCCACCGGAAAGGGAGTAGGGTGAGCGATCGGCCAGATCGCTGATGCCGGTCAGTTCCATGGCCTGCTTCACCCGCTCCATCATCTCTTCTCGGGGGACACCGATATTCTCCAGCCCGAAGGCAATCTCCTCGAACACGGTATACTTGGCACCACTGATCTGGTTGAAGGGATTCTGGAAGGCGAGGCCAACGTTGAGTACCCAATCGCTCAGTGTCGATTGCTGGGTTTCGACACCTGCCACTTCCACCGTTCCCGTCAGTTCACCTTTGTAAAAATGAGGGATAAAACCAGCGAGGGTGTAACAGAGCGTAGACTTGCCGGCGCCGTTAGGGCCAATGATAGCGACGAACTCGCCTTCCTCGATTTGTAGATTGAAATCCACCAAGACCGGCGCCTCGGTGAGAGGATATTTGTAGGTGACGTTTTGCAGATTTACGATAGCCATACGCGACTCACAAGGACGGCAACAACGAGGAGGAGCAGCGCCCAACGCAGGGCTCTGTCCAGGGCGGTATCTGGGATTTCTTTGAGGAAGGTCTTTTTGCAGGAGGACGTGAATCCACGCGCCTCGATGGCAATCGCGCGCTCTTCTACCTCGACCAGCGAACCGAATACCAACGGCCCCACCAGGGGAACGAGAGCGCTGATGCGCTTACGGAAGCTGGACTCGGTATCGAGCCCGCGGGAGCGTTGCGCGGCAATGATGGTGTTGGCCTTGGCCCGCATTTGCGGGATAATTTGCAGCGTGGAAATGATCACATAGGCGAATTGTCCCGGCAAGCCGCGACGGGTCAAATCGCTCATCAACTCACTGGGATGCGTCGTCAGCATGAAAATGGTGAAGGCGGAAATCATCACGAAGATGCGGGTGGCATTGCTGAAGGCGAAGCGCAAGCTTTCCAGGGTCACGGTGAGGAACCAGAATTGGAAGATCACGTGTTCGCCGCCAGGCTGGAAGAGCGCTTGCATGATGAACAGGAAGCCTGCAGCAGGAAGAATGAGGCGCGAGGCTGTTTTCAAATATTCGCGCTGCACGCGTCCCAAAAAGCTGAGGGGAATGAGGACTGCCACAACGAGCAATTGCGGCGTCCAGTACCAGGGACTGAGAAAGGCCAGCAAGATCAGGCACAACACCAACGTCAGCTTGGTGAGAGGATTGAGCCGATGCAAAAAGCTGTCGCGTTCGATGTAGAAGGAAAGGCGTTCGGACATGGTTTGATTCCCATCCCCCCGCTCCTTTTATTTCGGAAAAGGGAGCGGAGGGATGAACAAGAGGAATGAATGTCAGGAAAGGATGTTCACCAAGACAAAGGCGGCAATAAGAACCAGCACGACCACAACGCCGATGGCGATGAACAACTGAGTGCGACTGGAGCCTCCTTCAATTTCTACGTTCTCGGGTGAGGGGAAACGAGAAATGAAACGCCGGGAAAGGCCCTGGATGATGGCAAAGGCCAGGAGGGCCGTGGTGATCTTGTCTACGGGCTCGACCAGGAAGTTGGTGCTGAAGACCGACTCGAATACGCCTTTACCCGTCTGTAGCAGGTAAGCGGTGATGAAGGAAGAGCCGCTGGCGGTGATGCCACCATAGAGATACACAGCAATGGGGGTAGAAACGATGGCAGCGGTGACGGCGATGAGGAAGCCGGCGATGATCACTTTCCACCAGCTCTTGAACAGCCCCGCCTTGGCCGTAAATCCGGCTACGAGGCCAATGAAAAAGGCTACGGGCCACCAGGGGAAGGCGTTCGGATCAATCGCCAGGCCCCAGATGACATTGGACAGCGTCCCGGTCAGGGCGCCGGCCCATGGGCCTGCCAACACACCTACCAGAACCGTGCCGATAGAGTCGAGATACACGGGGAGTTTGAGCAGGACAACGATCTGACCGATGACCACGTTGATGGCAATCGCCACAGGGATGAGCACCCAGGTCATGGTGTTGAAATTACTTTTGATCGAATCGATAAACTTCATGATGCAACTCTCCAAGAAAAATGATGGATGAAAAACGTCAGAAGCCGGGGAAAATGGCTAGGGATGGGGTCATAGGCGCCTCCTTTGGGGAGAGAAAGTGAGGGGGAGTTCGTGCAGAAGTTATGATTTCGGGATGGAGCGGCTTAGGTCTTCCATGCGTTCGACAAATAGGTCGATGAAGTTGCGGGCACGTACGCCCAGCGCCACCTTCATGTTGGGGGGCTGCCCCGTCATGTGATAGAAGTCGGCAAAGGTCTTACCCATAGAAACACCACCGGAAATATCCACATCCACATACAACTCCTCGTAATCACAGAGGTCCGGGGCGAAGGTCAAGGCTAGAGCCAGAGGGTCGTTGATGATGCATCCTTCAATTTGCTGGTACTCGTCATGAAACTCCATGTAGAAGCGGGTGGCATCGGCGATGAAGGGAGGAATGGGCGAATCTATCTCTTGCAGACGCGCCACATCTTGGGCGAGGAGAATGCACTGGTAGGTGACGTCGAGGGGAACAAGGGTGAGGGGCATGCCGCTGTGAAAGACAATGTGAGCGGCATGGGGATCGACGTAGGTGTTGAATTCGGCCAGGGGCGTGGTGTTACCCTCATGGCGAATCGCGCCCCCCATGATAATTACCTCCTTGACCGCCTCCACGAAACGAGGTTCCTTGCGGAGAGCGAGAGCGAGGTTGGTGAGGGGACCAATGGCAACGATGGTGATCTCGCCTGGCGCCGCCATGATGCGTTCGATGAGAAAATCAACAGCATGTTGGGTGATGGGCTGGGTGGTAGGGGGAGGAAGCTGGGCGTAGCCCAGACCGGTGTTGCCGTGGGTCTCGGGAGCAAGGAGGGAGGGTTGCACCAGGGGGCGGTCACACCCTTTGGCCACGGGGATGTGGCTGGCCCGCGCCAATTCCAGGATGGAGAGAGCGTTGATCACACCTTGATCGGCGGAGCAATTGCCATGGACAACCGTCAGCCCTTCGAGGGTGAGTTCAGGCGAGGCCAAGGCCAGGAGGATGGCAGTGGCGTCGTCGATGCCGGGATCAGTATCGATAAGGATGCGTTGAGACATATGATTTTGTGAGGTTGGCAAGCGAGAAAAAAACTGCCTTTTGGGGGAAGCCCAAAAAAGACTGGTGGCGATCTGTCAGCAGCGGAGAAGCTGCTTTCTTTGGAAGGAAAATAACACAAGAGCCGTTTTTCGGCAAGCCATCCTCTGGTCTCGAGCGTTTTTTTAACGCCAGGGCATGATACGTCTTTCCAGCCGTTGTAAGCCGTACGTTAGCAGTGCCCCCAGGAACATGATCACGAATAGGCCTGCATACATTTTATCTGTCACCATCACCTCCCAATAGTAGAAGGTAAGGAACCCCACCCCCTTCTTGGCCCGGATGAATTCAATCGCCACGATCACGATCAGGGCCGTACCCAGAGCGAGACGCATTCCCGCAAAAATGACCGGTAAGGCGCCCGGGAAAATGACATGTCGGAAAAGCTGCCAGCGATTGGCGCCATAATTACGGGCCGCCTGGATGTACACCGGATCGATATCGCGCACGCCGGTCATGGTGTTGATCGCAACCAGGAAGAAGGCCGAAATTGCCACCACAGCGATTTTCGGGCCTTCGCCGAAAGGATTGGCAAACATGAGCATGACAATGGGGAAAATGGCGATCTTAGGGAGCACATAAACCGCGGACATGGTGGTATCCAGCATGGTGCGGATTGTGCGATTCATGCCCATAAGCATGCCGAGAAAGATGCCGGGAACCGCGCCGAGGATGAACCCGACAAAAACGCGCATCAACGTCACCCACACATGCCCCTCGGCGAAGAGCGCCGCCACACCGGGCCAGCCCTCGCTGAGAAAACGCTGGGGGATTAGCCAGGGGCGTCCCCACAAGCTGGTGTGCGAAAACTTGTCCACCTGCGTGGAAAGCTGCCACAAAGCTACGGCAATGCGCGAAGGGGGAGGAAACCAGCGTGGATTGAGTATCTCGTTACGGGCCATGGCCTCCCAAGCCAGCAACAAGAGAATGGGAAAGCCGATGGCGAGGACGAGATCGTAAATTCGCTGAAAACGCCCGGGGATCCAGCGTCCCACATATTCTACCAGTGCCACGATCAGGGCCGAGTTCACGGCCACGCCCAACCACCATTTATCCTGCCAGAAATGGGCCAGCAGCATGACAACGTTGAACAAAATAAGACTGGCCAGAATCAGTGTCAAAGTTTGCCACGAAATTTGCTTCTTCATGCTCGACTCCGCCCTTGAGAGAACATCATCGTTGTGCCTCCATGGCCCGCATCACTTCATCCTTGAGTAATTCCCAGATGGCGAGCGTCAACTGGCGAAATTCTCGCGAGCCTTGCGTTGCCAGGGTGCGGGGCCGGGGGATGTCCACTTCAAATGTTGCCTTGTTCACACCAGGATGGGCGGTCATGAGAATCACCCTGTCGCCCAACAAGACTGCTTCTTCGATGCTATGCGTTATGTAAACCACAGTCTTGCGTGTCTCCTCCCAAATGCGGAGCAGCTCTTCCTGCAGCACGGCACGCGTCTGCGCGTCCAGCGCCCCCAGAGGCTCATCCATGAGGAGAACTTCGGGGTCGTTGGCCAGTGCCCGCGCAATGCTCACACGCTGCTTCATCCCGCCCGAAATCTGGTGAGGATAATATTGCGCAAATCGCCCCAGCCCCACACGTTCCAACCACCGTCTGGCGATCTGCAATCGCTTCTTTTTGGGCATGCCGTGCATCTCCAGGCCAAAGGCAACATTATCGATGACGGTTTTCCAGGGAAAAATGGCGTATTCCTGAAAAACCACATTGTTCAAGGGTTTTCCCGGTTCTTTGCCAGGGATGATCGTGACCTGGCCCGAGGTTTGATCCTCCAATCCTGCCAGAATTCGTAAAAAGGTCGATTTACCGCACCCCGAAGGCCCGACAATACAGACAAACTCCCCTTCCTCCACCTCTAAATCGAAATGCTGTATGGCGATGACCTCGCCGTGTGGCGTGTCGTAAACCTTTCTCACATCTTTCGCGATGATTTTTGCGGCCATGGATGTTCTTAAGGCGGGCGACAGCCGCTTCCCTAAAGAAACGGCTGTCGCCTTGACGAATTACTTTTCGTAGGGGCCCAGTAATTCGACGGCTTTTTCGGTGAATGACGTATCGACCACGGTGGTGAGATCGACCGGCTCGGTGTACTCGGTACGGCCATTCTCGCGGTGCACACGTTCTACATCGGCGAGACCTTCCACAGGAATCTTCATGTCGGGATCATAAATGACGCGGCGACCGGTGCGGATCGCTTCTTCGGTGGAGTTGACATACTTGAGGTAGGCGGCAATGTTTTCGTCAGAGAGATAATCGTCACCTTGCATCATGCGAGCTGCTTCGGTCAGGGCCAGCACAAAGCGCTGCGCCGCCTCCCGGCGGTTGTTGACGAAATTATCGGAACCGACAAAGGCTACCGTCATCAGGCCCGGCGTCAGATCGGTGGCGATAGCGACACCATGGCCGGCGTTGATGACCTGATCGGCATAGGGTGAACCCAAAAGGGCAGCATCGATGGAGGCATTTTCGAAGGCGGCGGGCATATCGGCATTGCCCATCTTCACAGTTTCTACGTCACGGATGGTGAGATTTCCTCGTTCCAGGGCCTTAGACAGCAGGTATTCGCCACCGCTGCCGGGGCCACCGGCCAAGGCCACTTTTAAGCCTTTCAGGTCGGCTACATCTTTCACCTTGCCGCTATCCACGAGGTCTTTGCGCACAACCAGCTTGGTGGGGCTGTTTTCGAAGGGCTCCAGGGCGCCGGGGGCAATGATGCGCAAGGGCAGACCTTGGCTCCAGCCGTTCCACAGTGAGGTGACGATGGCGATACCGCCTACATCCACGGTGTTGTTGGTCAGGAAAGCAATGGCCTCTGTACCCGACTTCACCCGCTCCAGCTCGACATCCAGACCATATTTTTCAAACAGTCCGCGATCGGCGGCCACATACATGGTGGCGAATTTCATGATGGGCACATACGCTACCCGCACCTTCTCGGGCGGGTCCAGGGGCGGTAAGACGAGGTCGGACTCGGCTTCTTGTTCGGGCATTTCGGCGGGAGCCTCGGTGGCAACGGCTTGCTCCGATTCTG
>JAADFV010000092.1 GCA_013152695.1 Chloroflexota bacterium
ATGAAGGGCAAAAACAGGGCATTCACCGTGAAGGAAAGGCGTAAGCGTGGCCGTAGTGACGGCGTTGCATATTCGCTGGCACGAAACTCGTGGTGCGTCCAGGGAGCGGCATCCGGCTCCAGGAGCAACCCCAAATTGGCAGAGGGATCGGCCAGCCATGCCTGCACTGCCGTGGTTACATCCCAGCGCTGCCAGTCATCGCTGTTGGCGGCTACCCGTACCCGGTCCAGCGCGGTCGTGTCAAAATCACCGCCGGGCGTGGTCCAAGAGACTCCCGGCCGGGCCGTGACCCAGGTGACGCCCTCTTCCCGACCATCAGCGAACAGGTCCTGGCCATTGCCCTCCACCCAGGCTTGCCTCACCTGATGAACCACAACATCCTGGGCTTCGTCGTCGAAACCGCCGTCATAACTGCGGATTTCCAGCCAGGCCTCTGTGATCCAGGCAGCAGGTGGCAACCAGCCTTGGAGATCGAAGCGGATGAGGAAGCGAAACTGGTCGGTGTCACCGCTTTCGCCCACTTGAAGATAATCCAAGCCGCCCAGGTTGGCGTAGTTATTGCCGTTCCAGGTAGTGATGATAGCGTCGCTGGTGCCGTCATAAGAGACCGCAGGAGATACACCGTTCTGAAAAACCAGTGTCTGCAGATTGCTTGCAGGCCAAGCCGTAGCCGAAGCCGCCAAGTCTAGAGGAATCGGGCCCGCTGACAGCAGATTGGTGTTGCCAAAGTGAAGGCGCGAGAAGATTGAAGCGTCGGGGTGAGGAGAATCGTAAGTAGCGGCGAAAGCCAATGGCACCATCAGGCCAATGCTTGCCAGCAGGAAGATAATTGTGAGAAATGCTCTTTTGTGGATCACGACAACTCCTTTCCGGGAGTGTGGCGCACCTTGCGCGTGCGCCACATTCTCCGAGTAGTGTGTCTAAGTACAAACACGTAAGTTGTAAGGGATAAGCGAAGAATCTAGCGATTTATTTACCGCTAGACCCTTCACTAGCGTTTCCTGTTCCTGTCAGTTGTGCATTCGACCCGTTCAGGGTGACACATTGTGTTTTCGAATCCAACTAAACTTCTGTGTTTGCACTTAGTATCGTGCAAGGGCGAGTTTAGGGTGCCGACGTCAACTGGATGTCATCGTACATGGCTGTCGCCTGGAAAAGGATGGCACCGACATAGCCATCACGATAGGTCGAATCGTTTACAGTCAGACGTTTGACGCCATCGAGATAGGCTTCGATATGTCCTCCCCGGGCCACGATCTTGATGCGATAGTTGTGGTTGAGCTGTACGGTCATCGGGTAAGTGGCCAGAACCTGGTAAGGCGGCCGTTTGCTAAGTTTGAAAACACCATCCTTGGCATCGAGAATGGCATCGTACGAAGCTGTGCCATCCTTATTGGAGCGAAAACTCAGCCCCACAGCATTGCCCGAGTTGAGTCGGACTGTTCCCATGTAGGTGAAATCATCCCCCATCCAATCGACGATATTCCAGGCATTACCACTGCTGAATTCTCCTTGCATGAAGACACCGGGGTTGATCCAGGTACCGCCATTGGCGTGCCAGCCAGCGAGGTCACCATCATTGAAGTTATCAGTGATGTCGAGGGGATGGACACGCAACACCAGGGGCAGGTAGAGAGGTAGACAGCAAGCTTCCGATGTGGGAGTGATGGTTGGCGTTACTCGTGGCGTGGGAGTAGCCGTAGGCGTGATTCGCGGTGTGGGACTAGAAGTGGGCGTAACCCGTGGGGTGGGCGTAGGAGTGGGGGTAACTTCTGCGGCCGGTAGGTAATAGTCCTCGGTTTCTCCAAATTCATAACCCGCAACAGGGCCGCTGCCATCTCGATGATATACGGGTTGTTCGGAAAGGGTGAGCCTCACCCACAAAGGAGCGTTAAAGTCTGGGCTCCAGGGTAGGAAGGCAGGAGTCGTGAAAGTGTAGGTGCCGGGCGGATGGTAAGCAATCGGCATGTTCTGTACGGCCCATTCTTTGGCCAGGGCCTTACCACAATCGAGCATTTCGCCCCATTGACCATTCCGGTTCCAGTCGAACCAGGCATTGAGGAAGTAAGCGGTCTGGGGGCCGCCCGGCGGGAAAGTTACCTGGAAAGTGAAGGTTGTGGGCTGGCATCGTGGCAGAGCCAGGGGTAGTTGCAGACCATCATCTGCACCATCACGATTAGGAATATCGCCGGGAGGATCGATATTGGTGACGCCATCTACATCGGGAAGAAGATCGGCATTACGCTCGACCGTGACGGCTTTCCCCAGCCAGGCTCCTTCCTGCGCCCGGCGATGAAGGGGGCCGAAAGCACCGATAGCTGGCTCGTAAACAGTGGGGTAGTTGGCACCAATGACGGGAGGTCCGCCCGCAGGATAAGCGCTCATGCCCACGCCAGCATGGTTGATCTCGCAAGGAGCATCACCGAGGTCGGCGCGGGGTTCTTCCTGTTCTCGAATGAAGACCGGGGTCTCATCTTGAGCAGCAGCATGCTGTCCACCATCATCAGTGGCAAATGCTTCCACGCGGTTGATGGTAGGGGCACAAGCAGCGCCTGCGCGGGCGATAAATTTTACACCCGGCCACACTTGCTGAATCCCGCCCGGTGGCATGCCTCCACCCCATACGGCGATGTAGTTCGTCCAATCGAGTTGGCCATCGTCTGTCGGGTCGTCGGGATCAAGAGACCAGCCCGTAGGAGTGAATTGCAGGCAGTTTGTGTCATAAAGATCCATCAATGCCACTTGAGTAAGTGTGGTGGTACCGGTATTGGTGATAATGAAGGAGAACTGGACACTCTCACCCGGGGCAGCCACACCTCCTCCAGGCACCATCAGAATTTTACTGATAGCGATAGCCGGCCCGGTTTCCCTGTTGATACCGACGCGGGCACAACGCGGAGGTGTCTCGACCAACGGCCCTTCCTCATGACGGTAAGCAGCCCAAATACAGTTTCG
The DNA here is from genome assembly GCA_013152695.1 of Chloroflexota bacterium. Next base: position 2,956 of record JAADFV010000092.1, read on the forward strand.
CGTCATCAAGCCGGGAGGTGTAGGTTGCTTGGCGCGGAAGCGAATAGGGAAACTGACGGCCGAGTTCGGCATGATGGGAGAGCCAATTTGAGCTATGATGTTGTTCCAATCCAGTTGGCCGTCATCGCTGGGATCATCGGGAGGAAGACCTGCCCATTGGAAGGAGAGAAAAGCCGTATCATAACGGTCCTGCAAATAAAGACTCGTTATGGGGAAATTACCGGTATTCATCATCTTCAGTTCGAATTCAACCGTCTGGCCAACTGCAGTAATGCCCCCGGCCGGTGAGATGAGAATTTTATCGATCACCAGATCGATGCCAGCAGGGATAATGTCGACACTATCACAGCTTTTATCGTGGAGATCGTACTCATCGAGGGTCACTTCGGCGCAGTTGTGCCCCCATCCTGCTCGTTTCGCTCGCAGGCGCACGATTACCGTGAAGTGATCGCCTGATGCCAGGGCATGATTAAAACCATAAGGTGCCGCGCCTGTGAGGTCCGACCAGCGGAGAATACCTTGGCCGGGGAGGGTCAGGATTTGATCGGGAAGGGGATAGGCGCTGACATAATCCAGAAGATCGCTATTGAAGGTATCATCGAGAGGAATAGGAGCCAGGGGGCGATCGCCGATGTTGAAGATGTCTATGGCAAAGGTAACGATATCGCCTGGAGCCGCAGTGCCAGAGGGGGGATCGATGAGACGTTTGCGTATGGTAAGGGCAGGTCGATCGCAAGGACCAACGATAGTTTCGAGATGAGCGTAATTATTGTAGTGATTAGGGTCGGGTGTGTCACTGCCCACCTCTGCTAGGTTACCGACCTTCCCACACACATCAGGGTCGACATCAACCTTCATCCAAGTGGTATTGCCGGATGCAGAGGGGGAGAGATCACCCAGATCGCAACGAACAACCTCATAGGGTGGAGCATTTTTCACGACGGTGCAGGCACTAGAAGCGCTATTGAAGCTCAGACCCGCCGGCAAAGTATCGGTGATAACAACATTATGGGCAACGTCTGGGCCATTTTGCCGAACATTTAGCTCATATTGGATTGTGCTCCCCGGTGCCACGGGTTCCGAAGCAGGGTTACCCAGAATCTTTTTAATGGAGAGATCTGCTTCACCGGGACCGCCAGGGGTTGAGGTCGGGCGCAGGGTAGGGGTGGGAGTGGAAGTAGGTGTATTGGTGGCGGCGGCCGAAGAGGTTGGAGTTGGCGTGGCGGTAGGGGTATCAGTGGCTGCCGCAACGGAGGTAGGTGTTGGTGTGGCAGTAGGAGTATCGGTGGCTACCGCCACAGAGGTAGGTGTTGGCGTAGCGGTAGGGGTATCGGTGGCTGCCACAACGGAGGTAGGTGTTGGCGTAGCGGTGGGAGTATCGGTGGCTGCCGGAGTTGAAGTGGGCGTGGCCGTGGGTGTGTTGGTGGCTAAGGGTGTTTCAGTAGGCGTAGGTGTGGCCGTGGGAATTTCAGTGGGTGTGGGCGTATTCGTTGGGGCACCTTCATCCCAGAATTTATTGCCGGTCAGAGTTTTCCCATCCAGGGGATTGGTGTACTCGATCCAATTGGCCGTGATTGCCGAACCACCTACAGTGGTAGCCCCATTCGATGTGTAACCGGGAAGATCAGTTTCGATGATATTGTAGTACTCACATATTTCGTGCACCTCTAAACCGTACCAACCACTAACATCAGTAAGGATACTGCGCAAAAAAGTGCCTTGATCGTTAGCATTGTTCGAGCAGTATAGACTGACGGTCACGCCTTCGATAGGGGTACTGTTAGGAGGTTCAACTCCCGTAGCCCCCTCATAAACTCTTCCCTCAAGAGTATAGACCTGAAGAGGGGCCGCAGCCAGAATATGAGCCTGAGAAGGACTGGCGGTGGCACCCAATCCTACCAGCAAGCCAATCGCCAGCACAACAAGCATGCTAACAGACCATAAGGAATGACGAAAATGCTTCATTTAATTTCCTCCCATGATTCGCTAACTATTGAAAATATGGCAATGTTAATCGGAAAAAACGAGGTTTCTCAAAATAGGCGGCGTGATACTCTTACTCGAGGATATTCCTATTTTGCCCAGGCAGAGTTTAGCACAGGCATGGCTACAAAGTGGCTACATGGAGCATTCCCCTGCCTGTTTGCATCTTTATTTGATATCCAGTACTGCACCCCCTTTTCTGTCAAGTCATGAAAAAATTAAGACAGCCCACCGAATCGAATTCTGGGCTCATGGGCGTACCGCCGCTCGGCGGCCATGGGCCCTATAGCCCACGATTTTAATGAGCGGCAACCTACACGGCAGTAGGCTGCCGCAGTATCGGGTGGATTCGTCATCCGGCGACTCTAATGCCGCTGATTGTCAGGATAACGCTGATGAGAAAGATGGAAATCTGCGGACATCAGCGCTATCTGCGTCCTACTTTCATCCTGATGGGCGTGCGCAAAGTGCACTGTTGGTCTGCTGCTTGCTAATTAAGCCGCAAGCCAAAGACCTCGGGAGGAAGAGACATGCCAGCAGTTTCGATTTTTGTGATGAGGTTGGGACGAATTCCGGTTGGCTCGAGTCTTCCCAGTACTTTGCCATCTTCGGCGAAACCTTCTTGCTTGAACACAAAGATATCCTGCATGACAATCGTTTCGCCTTCCATACCCAAAATTTCCGAGATGGCGACAATCTTACGGGTACCATCCCGCATACGTGAAATATGGATGATCATGTCGACGGCGGAGGCGATTTGCTGGCGGATGGCTCGCATAGTGAGAGGCATTCCAGCCATCATGACCATGGTCTCGATACGGGCAAGGGTGTCACGGGGGCTATTCGAGTGAATGGTTGTGATGGAACCATCATGGCCAGTATTCATGGCCTGCAGCATGTACAGCGCCTCTGGCCCACGACATTCACCTACAACGATACGGTCTGGCCGCATACGTAAACTGTTGACGAATAATTCGCGAATGCCGATGGCGCCCTTGCCTTCCACGTTGGGGGGTCTCGATTCCAGTCGAACGACGTGAGGCTGTCGTAAACGCAATTCGGCCGCGTCCTCGATGGTGATGATGCGTTCGTTCTCGGGGATGTAGGACGAAATCACACCCAGGGTGGTGGTTTTACCTGAACCCGTACCACCACTGACGATAATGTTGAGACGGGCACGCACGGCCGCTTCCAAGAATTGTGCCGCCTCAGAAGTGAGGGTGCCAAAACGGATAAGATCTGCGATGGAGAGGGGGTCTTTCTTAAATTTCCGGATGGTCAGGGTGGGACCTACCAACGAAAGAGGTGGAATAATTGCGTTGACGCGTGAACCATCGGGGAGACGGGCGTCGACCATGGGAGAGGCCTGATCGATGCGACGCCCGAGGGGAGTGACAATGCGCTCGATAATGCGCAGAACATGATCGTCGTCCTTGAATTTGACCTCGGTCAGGTACAAGCGGCCATCTTTCTCGATGTAAACCTTGCTGGGACCGTTAACCATGATCTCGGAGATATCATCGCGATCCAACAGGGGCTGAATGGGGCCATAGCCGACGGTATCGGCGATGACTTGATCGAGCATGTGCTCCCGCTCAGAACGCCCCACAATCAAATCCATCGAGGATACAGCCTCGTCGAGGATGGGAGCAATGTGCATACGCAAGTCATCGAGGTTACTGACATCGAGCGAAGTCAGTGCGTCGTTGGCCAGCGAGGTCTGCACAGTCTCGAGCAGATGGTCGAATTCGGGAGTGACTGCATAGCCCCCAATATCCGTGGTGGGAATATCGGGCATAGGTAGTCCTTGCTCGATGGAAACATCGGGCCGGGTCGCCGCTGTCGTCTTTTTATCTGCCGGTTTTGCTGCCTTTTCTGGCAGTTTTTCGGCTCCTAATCTCCAGGTTTCACGTTTACGGAAAAGTGACATCCAAGTACCTCCTAACTGATAGGTTAGGTGTTATTTGATCCAGACCGGATCGTGGTCGTTGTAATCATTGTTAGAAATGTTTTGTTGACCTGAGCCATCGAGATTCATGATCCATATCTGCAAACGTCCAGTTTCACGATTGGACATGAAGGCAATGTATTGGCTATCAGGCGACCAGGTAGGATGTTTATCCCATTCCCAGTCGTTGAAGGTGAGCTGAGTCTTGTCACTTCCATCGGAACGCATGAGCCAAATCTCATCGTTACCGGTTTTATTCGAGACAAAGGCAATCCACTGGTTGTCCGGTGACCATACCGGATCATATTCCATGCTCCCCCAGTCTGTGTAGCGGAAGCGGCGCTCCCAGGTCTCGGGAAGGTCGTTGCGGAAAATGAAGATGTCGGTGTCTTGGCGGTCGGGACCGGCGACTTCGGCATAAACGTGGGTGGTACCATCAGGAGACCACTGTTCGCGCTCGTGTATTTCATCGTAGACGGCTCTATCCTCGTCGTTGAGACGACGAACACCTCGACCATCAGGCCGCATGACGAAGAGTCCTTCGTCGCCGTCGCGATCGCTGATAAAGGCAATCCAGCCCTTATACCAGGTGATAGGTGCCGGTGTAGGTGTGGGTTGTATCGGCGTAGGGGTGGGAGGAGCCGGTGTGGGTGTTGGCGTAGGGGTGGGCGTGGGTGTGGGGGGAATGCCGGCCATCGAGACTTCGAGGCGTAATTCAGCCTCGGTCGTGTTCTCCAAGGGCAGATTGACAGCTTTGGCATAGTAATCGGTCGCCTTCATGGTCTCGCCTTCACTCATGGCGATATCACCCAGACCAAGATAGGCCTTGTACAGGTCCTGGGTGACATGATCAGCGAGGATGTCGTAAGGCTGCTGCATGATCTGCTCGAGAAGAGGGGCTGCGGTAGCATAATCTTGCTGCTGGAGTGCCTCGAATGCCTGCTTGTACAGGGTAAGGAGGGCGGCTTGTTCTAAAACGGTGCGGTTATCCGGATCGAGACGAATCTCTTTACGCAGGGTGTTGAGTGCTTCTTCAATGAGATCGAGGGTTAGAGTCTTCTTGGCTAAAAGGTAACGAGCATACTGCTGATAGGCTTCCATCAGATGTTCTTTGACATTACCGGCATGAAATGTCGCATCAATGGACATCATCTCTTCATAGGCGGCAATGGCATCGGTCCACTGCTGCCTTTCGTATGCCATTTCTGCCGTGTAAAACAGGGTTTGTTTTTTAGTCTGCAGACTGACACTGGGCAAGATCGCGGCCACATCTTTGAAATGCGGGTCTTTCTCCTTAATTTCTAACAGTAATTGTTGTGCTCGTGTATAATTCAAGTTGTCTATGGCTTTGAGTGCTTCTTCATACTTTGTGTTCAACTCGATTTTTTCTTGTGCCTGAGCGATGGCTGCCTTTGCTTCCGCGTTTTCGGGTTCTAGCTCCAGGACCTGCTCGTAAGTCATGAGCGCATCTTCATATTGTCCATCCGCAAAAGCCTGATCACCAGCGATCATCAGCTGCTGTACCGTCATCGCTTCGGCTTGTACTTCTTGGGTTGGCTTGAGAAGGTTCGTGTTAATCGTGAGGACTTCATAAATGAGAAGGCCAATGACAAAAACTCCTACCACCCAGCGCAATACCCGTGTACCATTGATATTAGGTAAGCGCGCTGTAAGTTTACTGGTCCAGTAAGAGCTCAGTCGAGATTTGCATTGCACGTCGAAAGCAACCGTAGCCAAATCAGGATCGTTGGGATAATCCTGTTTCAGGTCTTCGAGCAGGGTTTGAGCCTCACTCCAATCTCCACGCTGCAAAGCATGTAACAGTTCTTCATATCGGGCGTCGTTCATAGCTTGGTGTTCAGACATCGTTCTCATTCTCCTCAATTAGAATTTGTCCATCATCTCGGCGAAGCGGGGGATGGCTGGCCCCAAGACTACAGCCATGGTGGCAGGTAAAATGAACAAGGAAAGGGGCAGTAACATCTTGACAGGGGCCTTGTGGGCTTCTTCCTCCGCACGTTGGCGGCGACGCAAACGCAGTTGTTGAGACTGGCTTTTGAGAACATTGCTCAGAGGAACACCCAAGCGATCGGCCTGGGCCAAAAGTGCCACTAAACTGGCAAGATCGGGGACAGCTGTGCGGTCGGCCAGATGGCGCAGAGCCTCAACCCGACGAACACCGACACGCATCTCATGAAGCATGTAATTGAGTTCTTGGGCAAAAGCATTGTCCCAGTAGGTGGCGACACGCTGAAGGGCAGCATCGAAGCCAAGGCCAGCATCGACACAAATTGTGAGCATATCCAAGGCATCGGGTAAGGCGCGTTGAATCTCTTTCTGGCGTTTGCGAATACGGCCCTTGAGCCAATAGGTGGGGAAATAAAGCCCCAAAGAAAAGCCGACAATGGTCAATAAAATTCTGTTGATAGAAGGTGTGGCCGAGGATAATACCAAGGGAGCAATAAGAAACATACCGACACCCATAACAGCACTGACAACAAGGCGAAGGCCGAGAAAATCGGTTACACCCATGTTGTAAGGCCGGCCGGCCCGGATCAGTTGCTTTTGCAATTCACGAATCTTATCGGCAGGCGTAATCTCAGTGCCGTAGCTGCGAAGGCGCTCCCACAAGGGCCTGAAGAGGCGCTCTTCCCAGGGTTTGGCCAATTCCAGGGCCTCGAGATCGGGTAGTACACCGGGTCGCCAGGCAGCCAAGAGAGCCTCGGCCCGCTGGATTTCACTCTGATTTTGGCGCTGCAGCCCCATGATGAGCATCAAGACAGCCAAAGCGGTAAGAGCAGCAGCAATCGCCTGTGGATGCAAATTCTCAACCCAACTTTGATTAAGCTGTAAGCCCATGACGAGGGCGACGATACCGCCTATAAGCATGAGGGCAATGATAATGCAATCGAGAATAATGACGATAATACTGCGGGGCACGGAGAGTTTGCCGATGTTGCTCAGGGTTGGAATGAGAATTACCAGTCCCCACACACAGGATAGTACCCACAGGGCCAGGAATATCTGCTGGTAGTACACCAGAGTACCAAGATTCAGGATACGATGTATGAATTCGTAGCTAAACCAGGGAAGAGCATAAAGGGCAGAGGGGGCGGCGGCCCAGGCGATTACACTGCGTGCCTCTTCAACAGAGATATCTCCCCCCATCCAAATGGTGAGGCCATAAAGAAGGTAGCTAACGGCATAAAGAAGGGGAATACCGAATACAAGACCGAAACCCCAAGGGATGAGAAAATCCTGGCCAGCAAACCAAACAAGGTTCTCTGGCACGAAAAGCATCATGACAACGGCTGCCAAGGAAGAGCATGACAGGATTACAAGCAAGCTGATGCCGCTGTAAGGATCGCTCTTAATTATTTCTTGAATCATTTTGGGCCGAAAGAGGAAGCTCGGCCGGTAGCTTTTGAAATCCATTTGCGTCAACATCGTTGCCTATCCTCACTACGAAAAAGGGGCGATACCATCATTAATAATCAAGTTTGAGCATTTGCCGCATGATGAAATAGCCGGTGATAGTCATGATCGTTGCGACAATGGGAATAAGGAGGGGCCATCCAGGCTGAAACATCCCCATCATGTACTCGGGGTTGATAAGCATGAAGACGGTTCCCAACAGAAAAGGTAGGGCGGTAAGAACGGTTCCCGACATACGCTGCTCGGCAGTAAGAGTCTGGATTTCGCCATTGATGCGAATCCGTTCCAAAATAGTTTCACTGATGTTCTGAATGACTTCGGCAAGGCTGCCCCCCACTTCATTTTGGATATGGATGGCCGTGACAATCAGGGCCAAATCGTCACTATGTACACGCTCGACAAGATGGTCGAGGGCGTCGTCGAGAGAGTAGCCCAGCTGCATTTCTTTCAGAACCCGGCTGAATTCACCAGCCGATGGTTCCGGCATCTCTTTGACGATGATGTTCAGGGCCTGCTGTAAGCCGTAGCCAGCCTGCAAAGAGCTCACAAGGAGATTAAGGACATCAGGCAGCTGGGCTTCGAACAATTTACGCCGGCCTTCGCGCCGGTGACGGAGATACATTCCCGGCCCGATCCAGCCGGCAATAGCAAGAAGGATACCGCCAATGGGATTGTGAGCAATCAGCCATCCTGCCACCAGGCAGGCAATCGTAAGACCAAAGCGTATCGCCAAATATTCATAAACGGTGAGGTGGGTTCCACCCTGGGCTAACTGGAGACGCAAGTCATTGAAGTAAGGCGTCTTGATCAGGCGCTGTTCCATCTCCTTGCTACGACTCAGGCCGGGTCCACCCCATCCGCCATAATTGCTAGACTGTACCGACATCTCGAAACGTTCATCGATCTGGCGCGTCCAGGTCAACCATTTATAAACACCGACAAGGATGAAAAGAATAGTTAAAGCAGAAAGGAACGAGATAATGAAGATGGGATTGAAGTGCATAGTCTCACCTCCTTAAGGCAAAGACCTAAATTGCTGGAGTAGAACGAGCCAGGCGCCCAGGGCCAGATAGGGTGCATAAGCGATAGCTTGTTTGCGTTGAAATCGCTTAGCAACGAGAAGTACGGCCGCTGCGATCCCTCCGGCGATAATTCCGATGAGAAGAGCGCGGATCACATCTGGATAACCTGTAACAAAGCCTATCCATGCCGCCAGTTTGACATCACCCATGCCCAAGGCGCCACGGCCAATCAAAGCGAGAAGGCCAAAGAGAGCCAGGCCGATGAGGCTACCTAACAGGGCTGAAGGCAGGGGAGAGAGGAATCCCAGAAGACTGAGGATAATAAGAAGGGGCGCTGATACCGCAAGCATGCGATTAAGGACAAGATGATGATCGAAATCAATGATGGCGATGGTGAGGAGATATAAACCGATGAAGGCGAGGGTCAATGCTTGCGAGACAATAGGAGCGCTAGAAACAGCCTGCCACAGGATAACGAAGGCGGCCACCCAGATCAGCAGTAAACGCAACCCCCAGCGTGGTGTAACGAACTGCCGTACCCGCGAAAGCGGTGAATGCCAGTTGTTTCCAAACCAAAGGGAACGAAACTGCCCCCAACTTGTTTCCAGCGACTTCCGCTCAGGCAACACATAGGCGGCCACCTGGACAATAATCGCTGTAATCAAGCTGGCGGGAAGAATGAAGAGAAGACGTTGATCAAGCATGGCGGGTTGAAGCAGAAAAACGAAAGGGAAAGGGAAAGGGTTTTTTACTTGACTTGGGTTGGGTGTCTTCGGCTTCTTCAAGTGTAGGCATCAGCTTTTCGGCCATCTCGAGAATACCGCGACTAAGGCGGGAGCGAGGTTGACTGAGGACGAAAGGAATACCACTGTTCATGGAGAGGGTGGCGAGGGCTGGATCATAGGGCAATAATTGATAGATATCCTTACCCAGTCGCTCTTTGATGTGCTTTTCAGAGATGCCGCCCGGCATGCCTAATTGATTGATGACGAGATGGGGCTCCACCTGGAGGTCCTCATCATGTTGAATCGTATCGAAAAGATCGAGGGCTCTGCGTAAACTAGGAACTTCGGGTGTGGAGATAATCAGGGTCTTGTCAGACTGCATCAACACCTCTGAAAGGACCAGATCGGGAGTGGGGGCGGTATCGATCACGACAATAGGCGCCATTTCATTCACTCGAATAAGCAACTGATTCCATATTTCCTGACCGAGCTCGGCCATGTCTTCCACACTCAAGGTATTGGAAAGGACATAGATGCCGCTATCATGTTGATGGAGAAGCGTTTTGACAATGCGAGAATCAACACTACGCGTACGTACCAGATCAGTGAGAGGATGCCGGGGCTGAATGTTGAGCATGAGGGCCAAATCACTGAGATTGTTGTGCGCCTCCAGTAAGAATACATCTTGACGAGTGAGCTTATGAAAGGCTACAGCGAGATTGGCAGCAATCGTGCTCTTGCCAACGCCACCCTTCAAGCCGGCCACGGCGACTGATAGGGTATGATGGGAATTGGCGGTTTGCTCTACTACCCGAACTTCGAGAATATTTCGGATCATGGCGGTAAACTCAGCGGCTACGATAGGATAGCGCACAAAGCCTTGGGCGCCTGCCAACATCGCACGTTGGAGCTCGCCAAAACGTTCTGGCGTAGCCAAAGCCAAGATCGGCAGATCCGGTAAGACCTTGGCCGCCTGCTCGATGAGTTTCAGAGCTTCTAAGTTGGCTAGGTCGATGATCGCTAAATCGGCCCGCTGTCGTGTCAGCCATACGAGCTCAAAATGACTACCCACTTTGGCAATGACGCGCCAGCCTTGTTTTTCTGCTACCCTCCGGATGGCATCTACTGTGTCATAACTTGATGTGACAACAGCCAGCCGGACGATTCGCTGATTTTTTTCCATAATTCTCGACTATCCTCAGGGTGAAAGCATTATTTGGTAGCGATCAATTAAGTATCTCTGATCGACGGGAACAGTTTGGGCATAGCCCTGGTTATCAGGGGCCCGCAGTGCCAGGTCCAACCTACCGCCGGTATCCAGAATATGGCGCAGGACGAGTGCATCCTGGAGATCGATGGCGATAAGGATGGACTGTTCATTGGGTTGATTGGTGCGGAACGTTCCACTTTCTTCATCATTCGAAAATGTGGCCGCTGAGACATCTTGTGTATTGTCCTGACCGGCGACGATAATCGCATGAATTTCAACATCTTGCAGGGTGGCAATACTTTCGCTCTCGTAACCTGTGCCTCCCAGGGTTTCCCGGCTGGCTTCGAAGGTACCGAGAATATCGATGCGATCGCCAGGACGAATGAGACGGTTCGTGAGCAAAACCGATTCCATCGGTACTGCCATAACCACTTTATTCTCAGGAACAGAGAGAGCCAGTTGTCGTGTAACGATATCTGGTGTCACCAGTTTGGGAATCATGATCGGTTCGCCGGTAAGGATGGTCTCTACAGGCATTTTACCGATGACTTGATCGACATTGGTGGCAGCCCCGCGTGGAACGGCATCGAGGGGATATTTCTTGAGTTCAAGCTCATTTTTTGTGATGGAGCGGCGGAAAGGGATATCGGTTGCGGCCACGACAACGAACTGGGTCACTTCTCTGTCAGAACCGTCGGCGATAGGGGCGGCGGTGGTAAGAGTTTGATAGGTAACCAGCCCGGCGAGGGAGGCGAGAATGATCGCGCCAATCCACCAGATGAATCCAGTTGACTTCATAATTTACATCCTCCTTACTTACGGAAGTAAAGTAATTCGATACCATAGTCGGTGGCACTGGTGCTTACAGTTCCACCCGTTTCGATTGTCCGAATGAAATACCCCTCTACCCACTTGTGACAACCGTGAAAATAATAACCGGTCAACACAAATTCGGCGAAACCACACACGCGATAGCGCGCGTTGGCCCCATGACCGGTAATTTGATCATAAAGGGGAATAGTGACGTTGTGTCCTATCCATTGATTTAATGCATTACGTACACCGCTACTATTTTTTACACCCGGCCCTGCGGGAATAAGATCACCAATGTGCCAGACACCACTGTTGCTGGGGTGTAAAAGATTTTGCACCAATTCGTTGTTGCCGACGGGAACACCATTCCAATCCAGCCAGCCGAAGTTACCAGGAGCTTCCATCTCCTTATCCCAAATGCGATAGGTTTCGCCGTAGGTGCGTTCCTCACAGGTTGCGGCCATGGGCAGCAAGTTATCCATACTCTCTGGTGCCCCGTATGCCACTTCGCTTACTGCTCGGGCAGTCATAGTATCTAGGCCAAATAAGCGCGCAAAGGCAGTATCGAATGTCGTCTCGGTGGTGACTTCGATACCGTGACCGTCTGCCGTAAACTGCCAGCTTACTTGCTGTGCATCGTTGGCTGTTGCCAGACGATTAACTTCATAGTCGATTTGCCCGTTGGTCTCACCCAAAGCGGCGGCCCGAGCCCCAGCTAAGGCGGCGGCATCCGCCGCATTTTGCATTTGCCGCTTTTGAACGTAAGCGTTGCTTCCGTCCAGAGCTATTGCCCCAAAGCCCAATAAAACAACCAGGATCAGAGCAAAGTAAACAAAAATTGAGCCTTTTTCAGATTGGCTGGAAGTAGCAATTCGTTCGCGCATAATAACATTCCTCCGACGGTACGGTTAAGATGATCCTCACCGACGGACAGGGGGTGTGATTTCATCACAAGCATTCGGCCTCTCACCATCTCCAGACGCCTGACGGTATATCCTGCTTATTTTCTCTTGCCGAAGTGCTCGTTTCTTGCGCTCTTATCTACGAATTCTACTTACTAAGCCATAAAAAGGCTCTTTTTAACTTATCTCTGTGCTGATCATACTCAAATAGCAGGCATGCTCACTGTGATGTCAAGGGGGATGGTTGAGAACGGTAAAAAGCCAAAAAGAAGTGGGTATTCGTAATGAAGGGAAACACTTACAATCTGACCACTATCGCCAGGCGTGGCGGTGATGGTAACATCGTCCGCAGGAATACCTTTGTCAACAAATTCAAGCTGTGCTCGCTGGATGGCTCCAGTGGTATCATAAGGATGGGAGGCCAGATAACGGGCACCCTCACGGGCGCCGTTCATCAAGGCTAAATGCGCACTGTATGCTCGTCCCATGTCCGCCACACCCAAGGTGAGGAGGAGTAAGACTGGTAATATGAGTGCGAATTCAATGAGGCTAGAGCCACGTTGACGACGAAGCGGATTTTGCTTCATCCTCTTTCTCCGTCATCTTTCGAGCAATTAAGATGGTAAATGGTGTGAATAGTTCAGGTGGTGATGATTGTGGATGGTGAAGGACGAGCAGAGGAACTTCTAAAGATGTCCCCCTGCTCGTTAGGAGCTATCGTGTTGTAGTTGTGCGGGGTGTTGCGGTCTATACTGTTAACCGTATACTACCCAATAGATCCGGCGACGCTACCAAGTGTGCTACTGATGCTACCGCCGAGGGTACCAAGGGCTGCAATAGCAGCTACGGCAATCAGGGCCAACACGAGGCCGTATTCGGCCAGTTCTGCACCATTCTCGTCAGTGACGAAGGTGTCCACCAGGGATTTGATAGTGAAATACATTTGCTGTAACATGGGTCTGTCTCCTCGCTTTTTGAGCTGGAAAGTGGGTTGGGAAAAAGATGATGATAATTCAAAGTTGCAGACCAGTGCACTTGTCTACACTTTGAAGCTGCCTAATAATTCATGCGGGCGCCCGCGTGGAGGGTCATAGCGTCGGAACCAAATAGCTGACTCATAATTGGTGTGATGAATTGGTACTGATAGGTCAACTCTACTTCTATTTCCTGGCTGCTCGGGTGGGTAATGGTGATTTCTAAGGCACCTGTGTCCACCCCCACTAAATCTTCGGTTACTGCTGCTCGGATTCCTGCTTCATTGTCGGGTGCGGTGATTCCGTAACGGGCGCCCGCTTGAGCGGCAGCTTCCAATGCTGTGGAAGCGTACACGACTCTCGACAAATCGATGAGCCCGAAGATTAACAATGAAGCTATACCGAAGACTAGGGCAAATTCAACCATATTGCTGCCCTGCTCCAATTTTCTATTGTGGCAGATGCCAGCTAGAAGTTTCATCGCTCATCTCCTAAAGCCTTCTCAGTGTCAGCTATAGCATACGCCATAATCGTGTGCCATTCTATGGGCATCAGCGATCGTCTTCCTGCTATTCCCGTAGTATTGTGTGCTTGAATCGTGCATTTTCGTGCACATCCCTCACCACCCCCCACTTTCCCCCATATTTTTCCTTTTCCTTACAACGCCGCCGCCAGTTTTGGCAAAATCTGGGCTACGTCCCCGTGGAGCAATACATCTGCGAGATGATCGTACGGTGTCATCCCGAAATTGACGATAATCAAACGGGCACCACTACGTACAGCCAGGGCCGGTAGGTCTGCCGCAGGCAAAACCTCGAGGGAGGAACCGGCAACGAGGATGACATCTGAGTGGAGAGCAGCTTCTTGGGCACGTACGATAGCTTGCTCGGCCAGGGGCTCACCAAAAAGAACGACATCAGGCTTGAGAGGAGCGCCACATTGAGGACAGTGAGGAACTGACAGCTGCTTGAGAAGCTGAGGAATGTACGGTTTAGCGTCGGTTTGAAAATTACAATCGATACAAGAGATAGTGCGTAAGTGCCCGTGTACCTCGATCACTGCCTTCGAACCGGCACGTTGATGCAAGCCATCGATATTTTGTGTAATCAAAGTTGTAATGAGACCGCGGCGTTCCATCTCGGCAAGAGCCATGTGGGCAGGGTTCGGCTGGGCATCGAGTATTTTTTCGGCCAGAGGTCTGATCCAGTTATAGAAACGTTCCGGCTTTTCGCGAAATCCCCAAATCGAAGCCACTTCGAAGGGATTGACCTGACTCCAAAGACTACTGGCATTGGAACGGAAATCAGGAATACCCGAAGGCGTAGAAATCCCAGCACCTGTCAAGACCACTGTGCTGTTAGATGAACGCAGTAACTGAATTGCCTGGTTGAGTTTGGTGGAATCGATTTTTCTTCGTCGCAACACGTGAAAGTATCCTTAATTGTTTTGGCAGCGATTACTCTCTTATTGTACACTACCATCATTCACCTTGTCAGGATTATCTGACCATGACGATGGCTCTTGTTGACATCAAAAACAGCATGTTGTTCCGGCTGATGACAAGCCGACTTTTCTTCTACACGCTTTTCTTCACAACACGTTCACATAGGACAATGGTATGATCAGTGATTGGGGACGGAAACATTCGAAATTCATTCTCGAACCTATTGCAGATATCTTTCTCAAGCTACATTTTACGCCCAACCGTATTACACTTTTGGGTTTGATCATTACTTTTTTTGTGGGTTATCTTGTGGTGACAGACCACCTCCTGGCAGCAGGGTTGTTATATGTAATTGGTGCAGGCGCCGATGCCGTCGATGGCACTGTCGCCCGCCGTATCGGTATCAAGAACGCTTTTGGGGCATTTTGGGATAGTACCCTGGACCGTTTAGGAGAAACTTTGGTGATTGCGGCGCTGGGTTACCGCGCTGCTCTTAGCGGCGATACTCTCACCGTCCTCCTTGCTTTCTCGTCCCTCGTTACCAGCTATCTTGTAAGCTATACCCGTGCCCGTGCCGAAGGTTTAGATCTGGAATGTAAGGTGGGAATTGGCACCAGGGTGGAGCGTTTTCTCATTATGCTGCTCGCCCTGCTTTTTCAACAACCGACCATTGGCCTGGCTGTGATCACCCTTGTTGCAGGAATCACCGTATTGCAACGTATTTATGCTGTGTGGCAACAGACTCGCCAGACATAATACCGGCTTGCGCTGATACCCCACCCATCTTCTGGCCTGTATGCTTGGTACGGCCTGTGAGTTCGATCCGAACGCCTGTCCCGATGATACGGCCAGCAGGCCTGAGGTCCGAAAACAATTGTTTGTACTCGCCTGATAACAACGAGGAGTGTTACCACCATGAACTATCGTACTTTTGGTCGAACCGGTTGGAAGGTATCTGAAATCGGATTTGGAGCCTGGGCCATTGGCGGCTCCTGGGGTGCTGTCAGCGAAGAGAACGCCATGCGCACCCTGCATCGTGCTCTCGACCTGGGGATCAACTTTTTTGATACCGCTGATGTCTATGGTGATGGCCGGAGTGAGCGTCTGATTGCTCGTCTGCGTCGTGAACGCTCAGAACCCTTTTACGTTGTCACCAAAGCGGGCCGGCGCCTTGATCCCCATACAGCTGACGGCTACAACAAAGACAACCTCAATCGCTTTATCGAACGTAGTCTGCGTAACCTGGAAACCGACTGCCTTGACCTCGTGCAGCTGCACTGTCCCCCCACCGAAGTCTATTATCGCCCCGAAGTCTTTGCCGTCCTCGATGATCTGGTGGCAGCCGGGAAAATCAAGCACTATGGGGTTAGTGTCGAAAAGGTGGAAGAAGCGCTCAAAGCTATCGAGTATCCAGGTGTAAAAAGCGTACAGATCATCTTCAATATGTTCCGTCATCGCCCGACAGAACTCTTCTTTCCCCAGGCCCAAAAACGCCAGATCGCGATCATCGCCCGCGTTCCCCTGGCCTCAGGTCTGCTTACCGGCAAAATGACACCGCAAACCACCTTTGCCCCCGATGATCATCGCCAATTCAATCGCCAGGGTGAAGCATTTGATGTCGGCGAAACCTTCAGCGGTGTGCCTTACGAAGTCGGCCTCGAAGCTGTCGAAGAAATCCGCGCCCTGGTACCCGAAAATGCGAACATGGCACAACTGGCTTTGCGCTGGATTTTAATGTTCGATGCCATCAGCACCGTCATTCCTGGAGCCAAGAATCCCGAACAAGTAGAAAGCAACACTGCCGCCACCGATCTTCCTCCTCTCACCGCGACACAAATGGCGAAAGTGCGCGATATTTATGACCGTAAAATTCGTCCCCACGTTCATCATCGTTGGTAACCTTTCATGAAAACCGATATTCGTCAAGCCAATATCAGCGAAATCGCAGTTGATCTTATCATCGTCAACCTCTTTGCCGGCGTACGAACGCCCGGAGGCGCTACCGGTGCGGTTGACAAAGCCCTGGGTGGCCGCATTTCAGAGCTCATCGCCTTGGGTGATTGTCGCGGCAAACTGGGTGATACCACGTTTCTCTACACTCACGGCGCCCTTCCCACACCCCGAGTCCTTGTCGTAGGCCTGGGCGAACGGGATAGCTTCGATATCCATGCTGTGCGCACGGCCAGTGCCAAAGCGATAGCTCAAGCCAACAAAAATGGCGTCAAGACCGTCGCCACAGTTGTGCATGGCGCCGGCCTTGGTGGTCTCGAACCGGCCCTTGCGGCCGAGGCTGTGATCGAAGCCAGCCTGCTCGAAAGCTACCGTATGCCCCGGCAGAGCAGTGATGGTGGGGAACAGAATCGAGTCGAGGAACTGATTCTTGTCGAATACAATGCGGCACAACTGCCAGAGCTTGCTCGAGGCCTGAAAAATGGCCGTATCATTGCCGACAGCGTCATTCTTGCCCGCGATCTCGAGGCTCAACCCGCCAACATCGCCACTCCCACCATGATCGCCGACACCGCCCGCCAGATGGCAGCAGATGTGGGGCTCAAATGCACGGTTTTGGGGCAGAGTGAGATGGAAGCCCTGGGTATGGGTATCCTCTTGGCCGTGGCTAAGGGCAGCGACCAGCCACCACAATTCGTTATTCTCGAACACAATGCAGATCGCGCCGAGGAACTACCTACCGTGGTGCTGGTGGGCAAAGGCGTCACCTTCGATACCGGTGGTTATAGCCTCAAGCCAACAACAGACATGTGGTACATGAAGGATGATATGACCGGTGCCGCCGATGTCATCGCCACCTTACGCGCCGCCGCCCTCCTGGATGTGCCTTTGCATGTGGTGGGCCTGGCACCCCTGACCGAGAATACGATCAATGGCGGGGCGCAGAAGCCCGGCGATGTCTATACCGGTATGACCGGTAAGACCATGGAGGTCATCTCTACCGATGCCGAAGGCCGTATGATTCTTGCCGATGCCCTCGCCTATGCTGCTCGCTACAAAGCCGATGCCGTGATCGATATTGCCACACTCACCGGTGCCATCGGCATTGCCCTGGGGCCCCAGGCTGCCGGTCTTTTCAGCGAAGAAGAAACACTACGCGATCGGCTCCTGGCTGCCTCTGCCGCCAGCGGTGAGCGTCTCTGGCCGATGCCCATGTTCGCAGAGTATGCCGAGGCGATCCGTAGCGATTTTGCCGATGTGAAAAACTCTACGGCCCCGATCAAAAGAGCGGGCGTTAGCACCAGTGCCAAGTTTCTGCAACATTTTACCGAAGACTATCCCTGGGCGCATCTCGATATTGCCAGTATGGCCTGGACGAAAAAAGCACGCCCCATGTATCCTAAAGGTGCCAGTGCCTTCGGTGTACGTCTGCTCGTCCAACTTTTGCGTAGCTGGTAGAGGAGTAACCATGACCGACCTTTTAGCCGATTACCCCAGCATTTACGAAACCGATGTGGCCTGGGGTGAAATGGATGCATTTCAGCATGTCAACAATGCAGTTTACATTCGTTATTTCGAGAGTGCCCGCATCTTGTACTTCCGTCACACGCCGATGATGCAGGAAATGGAAGCCACCGGCATCGGACCGATATTGCATAGCATCTCCTGCCGTTATCGTTTCCCCCTCACCTATCCCGACCGAATACGCGTTGGCGTACGCGTCCTGGAACTCGGTGAAGATCGCCTCACGGTACACCATCGCCTGCTCAGTGTGCAGCATGAACGTATCGCCGCCGACGGCGAAGCTACAATTGTTATGTTCGATTACCGGCATAATCGAAAAGCAGCCATTTCCCCATCTTTACGCGCCGCTATCGCCCGGATGGAAGGGTGGGAAGACTAACGAAAAGCGGTAACTTGTGCGTGATGCGTGGTGCTGCTCATGACGGTTCAGACCTCAGCACCCACGCATCACCAGCATCCTACTTCTTCAGACGTTTTCTCACGCCTTTGCGGAAGGTGTAAAGGGGTAACATCAGCGACATCGCTGCATCTGAGGCTTTGGCACGAGCCTGAACCTGCATGCGCCAGGCGGCGGCACGCATACGCTGCGCCTGTTGCCGCATGGATTCAGGTACCGGCCAGTTGGTGACAAGGATGGGCTCCTCGCTGATCTCCGCGCCCTGCCATTGCCAGACAGTGGCAGCATAAGTAAGACCGGCACCAAACGCCACCATGACCACGGTGTCACCAGGTTGAATGCGGCCTGCATCCAAAGCTTCGGCCAGGGCAATGGGCACAGATGCCGCTGAAGTATTACCATAACGGTCAAGATTAACGACGACTTTATCTTTGGAGATGCCCAACCGCCTTATCGCCAGCTCGATAATGCGTTCATTGGCCTGATGGGGAATCAGCAAGTCGACGTCATCAATGGTAAGACCAGCATCAGCCAAAACTTGTGTAACAGCATCGGTCATGACCCGCGTGGCGAACTTGAACACCTGGCGCCCATTCATGCGTAATTTATGATCTTTGCGTGCCAGGGTCTCTTCGGTAATTTGCGCATGGCTACCGATACCCGGCACGATCAGGGCGTCCCAACCCGAACCTTCTGACCCTAACAACATACTCTGGAGGCCCCCAGGTGTTTCGCTGCGACTGACGACTACAGCCCCGGCGCCATCACCAAAAAGGACACAGGTGTTGCGATCCTCCCAGTCGACGGCATAGCTCAGGGTCTCGGCGCCAATGACCAGGACATGTTCGTAGACGCCGGTTTGCACAAATTGTGCCGCTGTAATCAGACTGTACAAGAAGCCGGTGCATCCTGCCACCAGGGTCATTGCACCGGCTTTCGTAGCTCCCAAACGGTCTTCGAGCATGCTAGAAGCAGGGGGACAAAGATAATCGGGGGTCGATGTTCCCAGAATGATTAGACCGAGATCGGCCGCATCAACACCGGCCCTCTCAAGTGCTTGATAAGCTGCATGCATGGACTGATCCACCGTGGCCTCTCCCTCCGCAACAATGTGGCGTTCGCGAATCCCCGTACGCGTACGGATCCATTCATCACTCGTGTCCACCATCTGGGCCAAGTCATCATTCGTCAACACTTTTTTTGGGGCATACATCCCCCAGCCAGAGATCTTGCTGTAATAAGTGCTCATAAAAATCTCCTTGTCTCTATGAAGTGTGTGGAGGAAAATAAAAAAATAATACAAAAAATATGCACGCCGTTGTGCCCAAAAACCTGTTCATTCTATCGTGTTTCCTCAAGATGCTCAAATCGTGGCGCGCGGGATACCACTATTCTCCATATTCAATTAAGTCAGTGGGCGAGAGTTCCTTACCGGTAATTAGGACTGCATCAGGCGATTTTTACTCCCCCATGCGCGACCTTATGGACTTAGGCAGGTTGAGAGTTTATGCTGCCAGACCGATATCTTCGACAGGTGAACGCCGGCTACGTCGCCAAAAAGCATAAACCCCCACCACAGATGCTGTACCCAAGGCTGCTACTGGCACCCACCATACACGTCGCGTTGGTGCCGGAGCTGGCTCGAAACCAAGCGTATCCTGAGCATGGCGGCGCCTGGCCTCTGCCAATAAATGCTGTTTTAATTCCGATCGAAAACGAGACGAAGGTGATACCGGCTGCAAAGTAGCCCATAACAAACGTATTAACTGAAACAGAGGTGTCATCTCGTCGGCTGTCTGTTCGACAAAGCGACTCTGGGCTTCGTTGTTCGTCTGTAGGGCTTCGAAATAGCGGTCAAGCCAGGGAGAATACCGATGATTACGCATGGGACATTAGAAGGAGTAGGAGCAAGAAGAAGGGAGTAGAAAGCAGGAAGAAGGAAAACGGGAGACGGAAGATTGTGGTGAGGGAAGCAGGAAGTAGGAAAAGGGAAGCAGGGAGTAAGGAGAATTTCGAAATTCGGATTTTGGATTTCGGATTGTTAATTTCGGTGATGTTGGGTTGTCCTGGGGGTGGGCTCTTGGGCCCTTGACCATTACCTGGTCTCGTATGCCACCAGGCCGACGGTGCCAGGACCGAGATGAACAGCGACAGAGGTGGCAAGGGTGGTGATGAGGGGTTCTCCGCAGTTCAAGTGTTCCTGGGCCAGGGCCGCCAGGGTTTGCGCGGCCGCGGGCGCTTGGGCGTGCACGACGGCCAGGCGGATGGGATGATTACCCACACGATCGACCATCATTTCGACGAGACGGCGCACTGCACGAGTGCGTGTACGCACACGTTCACCGGCAATTAGCTCTCCATCTTGAAGCACGATCAAGGGCTTGATCTTCAACAGGGAAGCTACGGCCGAACCGAGAGCACTGATGCGGCCGCTCATGACTGCATATTTGAGCGTCTCAGGCGTAAGAAAGAGATGGATGCCGTCACGAATTTCTCGCAAACGTTGCATCACAGCCTCGAGTGATGCTCCGCCATCGATCATATCGATAGCCTCGTCGGCCATAAAGCCGCTCGCAGCTGAACCTGCTTTAGTGTCAAAAGGATGCACTTCTACTTCCTCTTTTACCATCTCGGCGGCGGTCATGGCCGACTGGTAAGTACCACTCAATTTGGCGGTAACGTGCATCGAAATGATGGCGTCGTAGTCAGGGGCTAAGCGGCGGTAGAGTTCAGCAAATTCGCTGGGATTGGGTTGAGATGTTTTGGGGAGACTTCCTTCCTCTTCGACACGCCGGTAAAAGGTCGTTTCATCGATATCGACACCTTCTCGGTAAAAGGTATTGCCGAAACGAATGTGCACGGGAATAATGTGAAGGCGTGGCCATTTTGGCCACTCAGGAGGCATATCAAGAGTCGAATCAGATACAATGGCAATCTTGGGCATACTTACAAAATATCTCTTTTTTCTAGATCTTTGCGCAGGGCCTGGAGAGTGCGGTGATAAAGGGATTTGATCGAGGATTCAGAGCGTCCCATGATCTGGCCAATTTCGACGTTGGATAACCGTTCCACGTACTTCAGCACCAGTAGTTGCTGGCGGTCTTCGGCCAAACGGTGAATAGCTTCCAGTAATTCCGAACGGGTTTCCTGCATTTCCGCCGTGACGCTGGGATTACCACGACGAAAACTGGTGAGATTGACATCATCAATAGAAACAAACTTCCGACGGGAACGCTGACGATGCCAATTTGCCACCAAATTATGGGCAATACGGTAAAGCCAGGCAGAGAAGGGAAGCCCACGATGCTCATAACTTTCGATCTTAGCCAGAGCCTGAAAAAAAGTACGGGCGGTCAAGTCTTCCGCTTCCGTGGGATCACTCACCCGATAGTAAATATAATTATAGATTTTATCGACATAGCGCTCGTAGAGCTCACCAAAGGCCTCAGGATCGGCTTTGGCGCGCTCGACAAGGGCTTGCTCGGATTCAGGGCTAAAGGGTTGGGTACTCACTACCGATGCTTTTTCTCGGCGGTGTGTATGAATTAAAACACCGCTGCAGAGGGATGGTCGCGATTCGTTGAAACAGAGGCTATTTTAGCATGGCTCAAGATGGGAACAAAGCATTGTCAACAAGCGAAGGTTATGCTATGCTGTTTTACTATATCATCTTTTAGCGAAAACTGCGCTAAAACCACACATTTATTCAGTGCAAGCCGTATCTGCCAAGCCTCAGATACACGTAAGTAGCTACCAACAATAGTCTCAAAGAGTCAACGGAGTCTCCTATGAACCCATTGAAACGCGTCGTTATTACCGGTGTTGGCGCTGTAAGCGCGCTTGGTAACGATGTCCAGACCATCTGGGATGCCATGCTGGCGGGGCGTTCTGGCGCCGAACGCATTACATCCTATGATCCTAGTGGACTGCCCACTCAGATTGCCGCAGCTATCAAAGATTTCGATCCATTCAAGTACTTATCACGCAGGGAAGTCCGGCGTTTAGGGCGAGTGACACATTTATCTGTCGCATCCACCGAGGAAGCTTTGGCCGATGCCCAACTGGATCTCGCCAAAGAAGACCGTACACGCGTCGGTATCGAGATGGGAAGCGCCTTTGGTGCTCTGGATATTGTCGAAGACGAGGCGGAAAAGATTCGTACGAAAGGACCACGTGGCATCAATCCTGCCATTGCTCCGGCCGTATTGGTTTCTACCACACCCTGCCATTTAGCCATCCGTTATGGTGTGCAGGGGTCCGTCAATTCGCCGGTGGCTGCATGTGCTACCGGAGTACTCAGCCTGGGGGAAGCCGCTCATCGCATTCAGCGTGGGGTTGCTGATGTCATGATTGCGGGAGGCACCGATTCTTACATGACTCCCCTCATTATGGCTGCTTTCAGCCGCCTGGGGGCCATGTCCACGCGCAATGACGAACCCCAGACAGCCTGTCGCCCCTTCGATAAAGAACGCGATGGTATGGTCATTGGTGAAGGGGCCGTTACCATGATCCTGGAATCTTTGGACCATGCGCTGGCGCGTGGGGCCAGGATTTTGGCCGAGTTTGGCGGAATGGGATTCACTTCAGATGCCTTTCACATGGCATCGCCTGATCCAGAAGGGACAGGGGCAGCCCGCGCCATGAAACTGGCTCTACAAGAAGCCAACATGGAGCCTGAAGATGTGGACTATATTTCCGCTCATGGAACAGGCACGCGCCTTAACGATATTTCTGAGACCAAGGCGATCAAAACAATTTTGGGCGAATATGCCTATAATGTGCCCATATCCTCGATCAAACCCATGATCGGCCATGTCATGGGCGCCGCCGGTGCCTTCGGCGCCTTGGTGGTCTTGCAGGCTATTCGTACAGGATGGGTTCCTCCCACGATCAACTACTCTGTGCCCGACCCCGACTGTGACCTGGATTATGTCCCCAATCAGGCGCGACAAGTCCATGTCGATGCCGGCATTGCCAATGCCTTTGGCTTTGGCGGCCAGAATGGTTCCATTATCCTCAAACGATTTGCCACATGACCACTGTTCAGCTCTTTATCACCTGTCTCGTCGATCATCTTTACCCCCATATTGCCGAGGATGTGGTGACAGTGCTGGAACGGCAAGGCGTGCAAGTGGCGGTGCCCCCCAACCAGACCTGCTGTGGTCAGCCTGCCTTCAACGGCGGATTTCGTGCCGAAGCCCGGGCTATGGCCGAGCACTTTCTCGACATTTTTGCACCCACGGAGGGGCCTATTGTTACACCCTCCGGCTCCTGCGCGGCCATGGTCGTGCATCACTACCCTGAACTCTTTGCCGACGATCCGGCCAATCTCGCCCGCGCCCAGGCCGTCGCTGCACGTATTCGCGAATTCAGCCAATTCCTGGTAGATGATCTCGGCCTCACTTTTGCCGGCGGTGTCCCCGGCCATTACACCTATCATCCTTCCTGCCATCTCACTCGCGAACTGGGTGTGCGGGGCAAGGCCGAAACATTGCTCGATGCCATCCCTGGTGCTGAGCGCCATCCTTTACCTGATGCCGAAACCTGTTGTGGGTTCGGTGGCTTGTTTGCCGTGAAAATGCCTGCCATTTCCACGGCCATGATGAATCACAAACTAGACACCATCGCCCAGAGTGGCGCTGATGTCTGTGTTGTCTGTGACACCTCTTGTATGACACATCTCAACGGTGGGCTCATTGCCCAAAATAAAACCCCTATCGTCAAACATCTAGCAGAACTTCTCGCACAAACGGAGGATAAATAGAAATGAAGTATCGTCGTTTGGGCAAAACTAATTTGCGTGTTTCTGTTGTAGGCGTGGGCACATGGCAGTTTGGCGGCGAGTGGGGGAAAGAATTTAGCCAGAGCGAAGTGGATGCGATTTTAGGACGTGCCCACGAGCTCGGGATCAATCTCATTGATACAGCCGAATGCTATGGTGACCACGTCTCCGAAAGACTGATCGGGCAAAGTATTCGGGGACAGCGGGATGATTGGATTATTGCCACCAAGTTTGGGCACAAATTCCGCGCTCTGCGGGACCGTGAACAGCTGTGGAGTGCCAGTGACGTCCGCCAGCAGCTCGAGGATTCCCTGCGTGCCCTCCAAATCGAGACCATTGATCTCTACCAGTTTCATTCTGGGACAGACGAAGCCTTCGACAACGATGAGCTTTGGACCATGCTCGATAAACAGATTCAGGCGGGCAAAGTACGTTTTCTTGGCATCTCCATTAGTTCTCGAATCAATCCTATCCACCAGGCACGAGAGGCTAGTAAAGTGGGGGCAAGTGTGCTGCAGGTGGTCTACAATCGCCTCGATCGTCGCCCCGAAACGATGGTTTTCCCTTACAGCCAGGCGCAAGACCTGGGCGTGATGGCGCGTGTGCCCCTGGCCAGCGGCTTTCTCACCGGCAAATACCAGCCGGGACACCGCTTTACCAACCCCGCGGATGTGCGTGCCGGCTGGGAACAGGAGAACATCGACAAACAACTGCGCCAGGCTGCTGAAATCCGCGAACGCGAAGTACCTGACGGTGTTGACATGGCAACCTGGGCCCTGGCATGGTGTCTCCAGCACCCGGCAGTCACGTGTGTCATCCCTGGCTGTAAATCTGTAGTCCAGGTTGAAACAAACGCCGCAGCAGCCGATCTCGACCTCGTTCCCGCTGATCATCCTCAGGCCTGGGACTGAGTAAAGAGCTTCTCCCAAACGTTTTTCTTGGCTGGAGCAAAGCGGAAGCGTCCAGCCTTCGTGCCCAAACCCCACATCGTCTGGCCTTCTCTTCACTTTCCTCTCCCCCTTCATCCCATGCAAGCCCCTGACACCACCTTTGCACAGCGAGCCGAGATCGCTCTGCAAGACACGAATTTGCAGGAAGCCCTGGGCCGCGCTATGGATCATTTTGTCCATGGCCGCCAACACGCCTTTGCCGTGCTTCCGCATGGTGAGGCCCTCCGTGACCACGCCCGCATTATTCGCGCCAACACCCTCGCCCATCTCGATGAGCACCTGCTCACCTTTGAGCGCAACGCCCAGGCCAACGGGAGCATCGTGCACTGGGCCGTGGATGCAGCCGAAGCTCAACAAATCGTGCTTAAAATCGCGCGTGAAGAGCATGTCCAGCGCATCGTCAAGAGCAAATCGATGCTGAGCGAAGAAATCGAGCTCAACAAAGTCTTAGAACGGGCAGGGCTGGATGTCCTGGAAACCGATCTCGGTGAGTACATCGTCCAGTTAGCGCACGATCATCCCAGTCATATCATCGCGCCGGTAGTACATTGGCGCCTGGAAGAAGTTGTACAGCTCTTTCACCAGCATCTGGGTACCTCGCTCGATGCTGACATTCCCACCCTCCAGGCGGCGGCGCGGCATGTCCTGCGTCAGGGCTTCTTGCAAGCAGACATGGGCATCAGCGGCGGTAATTTTGCCGTCGCCGAGACCGGCAGCGTGATCCTGGTCACGAATGAAGGCAATGGCCGTCTCGTCACCACCGCGCCCCGTATCCACGTGGCGTTGGTAGGCATCGAACGGATTGCGCCTACCCTCAGAGAGGTAGGCACGCTCTTGCAACTGCTGGCGCGCAGCGCCACGGGACAGGCCCTCAGCGTTTACACCTCCTTTATCAACGGCCCCCGCCGCCAGGAGGACGAAGATGGTCCAGAACAGGTGCACATCATCCTCGTCGACAACGGTCGCACTCGCGCCATGCAAGGCGAGCTGGCAGAAAGCCTCTATTGTATCCGTTGCGGCGCCTGTCTCAACGTTTGCCCGGTTTATCGCAATTTGGGAGGGCACGCCTACGGGTCGGTCTATCCAGGCCCTATCGGCAGCGTCGTCACCCCGGCCTATGACGGCCTCGGCCCCTGGCATGAACTCCCCCATGCCTCTACCCTCTGCGGCGCCTGTACCGAAGCCTGCCCCATCCGCATCGACCTGCCGCGCATGTTACTGAAACTCCGGGCCGACAGTATTGTCGAAGGCGATGCTCCCACCTGGTTGCAGAAAGGGATCAGCCTTTACGGTTGGGTCGCCACTCATCCCCGCCTGTTTCGTCTTGCCGGTAAAATGGGCGCCTGGGCCCAACGTCTCTGGCCCCGCAAAACTCAGGGCTGGACTCGAAGCCTGCCTCCACCTCTTTCCGCCTGGACCGATTCTCGTGCCTTTCCGCCCCTTGCTACCAGCAGCTTTAGCGAACGCTGGCAACAACGAGAGCATCGATCCTGAGGACGTCATCCCAACCCACACCACCCTCCCCCACTTCCTTCTCCTCGCCCCTTATGCCTTCCCGTAGCGAAATTCTCACCCGCATTCGTCAGGCGCAAGCCAGCGCCTATTTGCCTGCAACCACGCCAGAAACGCCCCCGCCGCCAGTGCCGCCGCCCTTCGCCGCCCCCCTGGACGAAGTTTTTGCAGAGGCACTCATCGCCGTGCAGGGTGAAGTCACACGCTTGAAGAGTAGAGAATCGGCGCGGGATTGGTTACTAACCGAATTCAAAAATAAGGGCGTGCAAAAGATTTTAGGTTGGGAACCAGACTCCCTGCCTATCCCCGATCTGGCAAATTTTCTCCGGAATCATGGCATTCAGCTCATTCCCTCCCGCTTGACAGAACCCGACCGTCAGACCTCCCTGACAAAACTCGAACCCATTACCGTTGGACTCAGTGGTGTCGATGCCGCCTTAGCACGCACGGGCAGCATCGTCTTACACGCCAAGGCAGAACAGGGACGCCTGGCTTCCTTGTTACCGACCGTGCACTACGCCCTGCTTCCCCGCGATCGTATCTACCCTGACCTGGCGGCCTGGCTAGCAGCACCGGGTACGACCGAGCGTATCCGTCAAAGCAGCAACACGGTGGTGATCACCGGCCCCAGCCGTTCTGCCGACATCGCCCAGACCCTGACCCTGGGTGCACACGGCCCCAAAACCCTGCACGTATTGCTCATTCCTGCCTGACGAGGGCTAGCCGACTGGAAGCCGGGCTCTGCAGGTCTACGGCCGGAGGACGGCACCAGCTGTCCTCGTCGCGGTAAGTTCATCGCATCCGTGATG